>NZ_JACJEF010000004.1:289510-382662 GCF_014163935.1 Pseudoalteromonas sp. SR41-7
TTCTCGCGTAAGCAAGCTTCACTACTACAGCCGAAATTTAACACCGTGAATAAAATTAACCTGTAGACGCACAACTTGTTGGCGTGACGGGCACAAAGCCCGTAAAAAGTAATTTTTTTTCACAAAGAGGTTAAGAGATGCTGCGCTTTTAGAGGTAGTAATAAGGCTAAGCCTGTCAATAAAGCATGACTTGTGTTTTCTCATTTACTCCTCTTTCACTTCTCTTTGTGCAATAGATCTTTTAGTGGTTTTGTTAGCAAAGAAATTAAATAAACAGAAGCGTTGCTTCTCGCGTAAGCAAGCTTCACGACTTCAGCCGAAATTTAACACCGTGAATAAAATTAACCTGTAGACGCACAACTTGTTGGCGTGACGGGCACAAAGCCCATAATAAGCGACTTATTCACAAAGAGGTTAAGAGACGCTGCGCTTTTAGAGGTAGTAAAAAGGCTAAGTCTTGTTAATAAAGCACGACTTGTGTTTTCTCATTTACTTCTCTTTGTGAAATAAACCTTTAAGGTTTTTTTTCCGAAGCAACGAATTTATATACCGATACAAAAAAGCGCGATATAGATACCGCGCTCTTAAATCAGATTTTTAACTTGTGAAATTTACTCGCTTTCACTTTCCATAAAACGTTGTAACTGATCTTTTAAGTTTGGCGGAATACCTTTAATTACAAGCGTGTCCGTTGCCTCGTTGTAAGTTACGCGCTCACCTAAGTGTTTACGTTCAAAGCTTACACTCACACCACCACCAAGACCTGAGAACTTAACCATGCTGGTTACGGTTTTTTTATCAACAGGGAAAGTTTCTTCTAAGTCATAGCTTTGTTCTTTACAAAAACTATCAAACGGGCTGTCATCGCCTTTTGTAAGCGTTGCAGATAGCTCGCTTACGCTTGCATCTTCACCAGTTGTCACACAGTCATTACAGTAGTCAAAAACTTGTTTACGTAAATCGTCTTTTTCTGATTTATCAAATTGTTGCTCAGATAAATAATCCTCTACTGCGCTAAGCATTACTTGGCTTTGCTGTTTTGAATCAATACCCTCTTCACAACCTAAAAAGTCTAAGAAAAAGTCAGCAACTTTACGTCCAGCTCGCCCTTTAATAAATGAAATATAACGGTTGTCGTCAGCTTGTGTATCCCACGCTGTTAAATCGATACGAGCAGCAAGTTGCATGCGTGATATGTCTAAATGACGAGAAGCGGCTAAATCAAGCTCTGAGGTCATAGAATAATGCTCTTTGATGTTAATCATCGCAATTAGCATGTAATCAGTTGCAACGTACTGGTAATGACAAAATACTAAATAGCCTGTTTCACTAAATGCATACTTATCAAGCTCTTCTTTTAAAACCGTTGAGGCTTGCTCGGTCATATGCCAAAAGCCTAACTCATCATTACGGTAACTTTGCATTGCAGATGCTACAACACTGTTTTTGTCACCACTGAAAGCACAATAACCTTTACCAGGTTTACCATTGTATGCATGATGTAATTGTTCGATAAAAACGGCTACTTTATCGTTAATTATCATCTCATCATTTCGAAGGTGAATTTGCGTATCGTCGTCTTTTTTGTCTACATAGTGAACGACTAATTTTTTAACGTCTGTTGTCATCTTTGTTTTTCACGCCTCTAGTGTTAAAATACGAGAATATAACTATTTTATTGAACCAACTAATGCCAATCTTATCAAAATACTCTAATGAAGAAGTAGAACAAATCGTCGATCAGCTTATTGATGTGCTAACTAAACACAATGCGCCGGTTGATTTAAGTCTTATGTGTTTAGGAAATTCTATCACGCATATCTTAAAAGAGCATGTACCAACAGGGAAAAGACAAGCTGTAACCGAGAACTTTGCAAAAGCGCTCGCGCAGTCGGTTAAATAAAATTTATGAATTTATCGCAGCACAATCAATTTTCATCAAAAGCGAGTCAGCTGCTAAGTTGGGGGCATTGGTTTACCTTTGCCAATATCGGCTTAGCCCTACTTATTAGCTTAAGCTATTTATTTGCAGACTCGCCACCTACAAGCTTTTTAGGCATTACCTATATGCTAGTTACTTGGCTAAGCCACACTAGTTTTATAGCCTTTTTAGCGTTTGTGCTGACGGTATTTCCGCTTAGTTTAATATTCCCCTACCCACGACACATTCGTGGCATGGCCGCTGTTATAGCCACTGTAGGCGCATCATTGCTGACTCTTGATGCTTATGTGTATGTTAATTTAGGTTATCACCTAAGTATATCTGCCTTACCTGAAATCATTTCATTGTTGTGGCATCGTTTAACAAGCTCTCCTGCTTTAACAACCATTTTAGCCAGTGGTATTGTTGTTGTTATTTTAGGCTTTCAGCTACTTGTTAGTAATTACACATGGCACCACCTTGAGCGTTTAAAGCAATATAAATTTGCACGTTACGCAATTTCTTTTTTAATCGTGTGTTTTTCGCTTAGCCACAGTATTCATATTTGGGCTGACGCCAATTTAAACTTTGACGTAACAAAACAAGATAATGTTTTGCCACTTTCATACCCTACTACCGCTAAAAGCTTGTTAGCTAAAAATGATCTGCTAGATATAGAAAGCTACGAGCAAGCACACAACGTAAAAATTAATAACCAAAATATTAGTTATCAAATGCCAAGCCCGCTTGAAAAATGCGAGGACTACACACAAGCCAATGTAGATATATTTGTATTTGAAACTCAACAACAACTCGAAAAATTTGTTGCCGAGAATAAAAACATGCACAAAACAGAGCAGTTTTTACAGCCAACAAATCATGACGATACGTTATTTAGCTTAGTGTATGGTTTACCCGCTTTTTATAAAGCAGCAATTTTAACCGAGCAAACACTCCCAGTTTGGCAAAGTCAGCGTCGTAGCATTGAAGTAACTGGCATTGAAGAACTAAGCTTTATTAATGATCAAGCACATAGCTCAAGTGCTATTCGAGTAATTAAAGCGAGTGATACCCCTACTGTTCGAGATGGTGAAACACAGGTTTTTGCTTTTAGTCTTGCCAATAACAAGCAAGAAGTAGTAACCACCTCAACTTTATACAGCTCTGACAAACGTATTTCTAAGGTAGATGGGCTAATTCAACCTAGCGATTTAATTGCAACAAGCGTTGGGCAATATTTAAATTGCAAAGCTATTGCCAAGCAAACAATGCTAGGCGTTAATCTATACAAGAAAAAAGACGATATGGGCGTGAACTACTCTCAGGGTGTTGTTATAGCCTATAAAAAAGATAGGATTACCTTAATAGATTCAGATGGTAACTTTAAAAACATTTCCGCCGCTGAAGGTTTTTCTATTGAACAAGGTTTAGATATACCATTTTTAGTACAGAGTATTAAAAAGCTCAAAACCTTTACCCAATAACAGTTATCCTAACCTAGCTTGATATACCACCAAGCTAGGTTATAGTTTTATATTGTTGTTAGATATAAAAACCAAGGATGACATGTATGTTTAAAACTTCTCGTTATATTCTCCATTCTAGCTTTTTACTTATCAGTTTTTTTAGCTTTAGCGATACCACTTACTACAAATGTGTAACAGAAAAAGGCACTGTCTTTTCTCAACTCCCCTGTGACGACGAAGCAACGACTTATAAAGTTAACACAACGGGTAATCAGTATTCTGGTCCTAAGGTTGACTACACTAAACAACTAAACGAACTTGAGCGTGAAAGGCTTCTATCTGGCTTACAGGCAGAGCTTCGCAGTAATAACCATAAACTAACAATACTTGATCGTAATAAAGAGCGTGCTGAATACAAACAACAAGAGCGGTTAAATCATATCTTAGCCATTGATGATAAAAAGCGTATTACTAAAGACATTACTAAAAAACTAAAAATAATTAATAAAACATATAAGAAAAACGTATCGGCTGTGACTAAACAAATTAAAATTCTCGAAAAAAAGATAGCTCAATTCCAATAAGTTACTCTTAGTTAGTAAGTAACATTTATCTTGGTTTTAAACTTAAAATAACATACCCTTAACACAATAGAGTATAAACTCTAGGGACTTTTAAGGAGTGCAAATGCAACCTCGCCATATTGCTGAATTAATTTTAACGGGTTTTAAAAGGCACTATCAGTTATTTCAAAAAACAACAGCCAAAGCCCCTCTTGCCTTTGCAAAAAAAGATTGGCAAGCAATTAATGATATCAGCCGTTTGCGTATCAGCTATTATGATGATCGTGTTAACGAAACCACGCAAGCGCTAAAAAAAGAAACCCCAACCGAACAACTCGATGAAAGCCTATGGCTTGAAGTTAAAAAGATATACCAGCATTTTTTATGTTTTCATCCCCAAGCAGAGCTCGCCGAAACTTTTTATAACTCTGTATTTTGCCGGCTGTACCATAGGCGCTATTTTCATAATGACTTTATATTTGTAGAAGCAACCTTAAAAGATGCTCCTTCAGTGCCTGTAGAAGCAGAATATAGAACTTACTTTCCTGTAGTTGATGGCCTCAAACCAACAATAAAACGCATTATTAATCATTTTGATTTTAAAGCCCCATTTGTAAATTTAGAGCGTGATATCCGCCTCCTTGTTAAAGCTTTTTATAAACAAGCCCCCGATACACATCACCAACCTTGGCAAATGCGCTTTGATATCTTACACACGCCTTTTTATCGTAATAAAGCAGCCTATATTGTTGGTCGTGTTGTTTCAAAAAGTGGGGTTCAGCCCTTTATAATCGCTGTATTACACGATGAAGATAACGGATTATATTTAGATGCACTTTTAACTAAGTCATCTCAAATGCGTGTTATTTTTGGCTTTGCCCGCGCTTATTTTATGGTAGAGACACACGCACCTTCAGCACTTGTTCGGTTTTTAAATCAACTTATGCCAAACAAAACACTTGCTGAGCTCTATAATGCAGTGGGTTTTCATAAACAGGGGAAAACTGAGTTTTACCGAGAGTTTTTAAATCACTTATCTCACTCTAGTGATGAGTTTACAATTGCACCGGGGACTCCCGGTATGGTGATGATGGTATTTACCCTCCCCTCATTTGGCTATGTTTTTAAAGTAATAAAAGACAAATTTGGTGAGAGTAAACCCTTTGGCCGTGATACCGTATTAAAGCGCTATCAACTGGTAAAAAACCATGATCGCGTTGGCAGAATGGCCGATACCATAGAGTATTCTAACGTCGTATTTCCTTTAGCGCGTTTTGATAGTAATTTACTTGCGCAATTACATAAAACAATTGGCTCATCAATGGTAATTGAGGGCGATTGGTTGATCATCAAGCATTTGTATATTGAACGGCGCATGACACCTCTTAACTTGTTTTTAGAAAATGCTGATGAAGAAAGTGTCGCCGACGCAATTGAAGAATATGGGCAAGCCCTAAAAGAAATGATTGCTGTTAATATATTCCCTGGTGATATGCTCTTAAAAAACTTTGGTGTAAGTAAGCACAAACGTATTATTTTTTACGATTACGATGAAGTTCAATATCTAACCGATATGAACTTTAGAACATTACCAAAAGCAAAGAGCTATGACGACTATTTAATGGATGAACAAAGTTACTCTGTTGCACCACAGGACGTATTTCCTGAGCAACTTTGTACATTTGTAATGCCAAACCCTATGTATAAAAAGTTTTTACTCAGCACTCATCCTGAGCTTATAGATGTTAGCTTTTGGAAGCAGGCACAACAAAATATAAAAAATGGTCAGGTAAGTCATATTTACCCATACCCGACAGCACAGCGCTTTATTCACCACTGGTAAGCGCTAAAGGACACACACAATGAATATAAGTAAAATAGATTTAAATTTACTCGTTTACCTCGATACATTGCTTCGAGAATGCAACGTAACACGCGCTGCTAATCAATTGAGTATAACGCAACCTGCAATGAGTAATGGCCTTAAACGTCTTCGTAACTTATTTAACGACCCTATTTTAGTTCGTACCAGCGATGGTATGGTGCCTACCGAGCGTGCTTTGGAGTTACAACCCGTTATTCGTGGCATATTAATGACCCTTGAAGAAACTCTAGCTCCTAATCGAGAATTTGAGGCAAGCCAAAGTAAGCGTGTGTTTAGAATAATGGCCAGTGATTACGCTGCAAGTACATTAGCACCAAAGCTTTTAAGTAAATTGCACGAAGAAGCCCCCGATACTACTTTAGATATACTCACACCAAGTGATGTCACCTTTCATGATGTAGAAAACGGTAAAGTAGATATGGCAATCAACCGTTTTGAAAACTTACCGCAGTCTTTTCATCATAAACGTATTTGGAAAGATAGTTTTTGCTGCTTAGTAAAAGCCGATAATCCTATAATTGAAAACTTTAGCCTCGACAGCTATTTAAAAGCGCGCCATATATGGGTGAGTAAAACAGGTTTTGGTGTAGGTGTAGGCATGGACCCTAAAGATGTTCAAAAACTTGGCTGGGTTGACGAAGCACTTGCTCACTTTGGTAAGCATCGTAATATTGCCACTTTTACGCGTAACTACCATGTAGCTATTCATTTAGCTAAAGAGAAAAATTTGATTGCGACCCTTCCTTCAAAAGCCGCAAATATATATTTGGATGATCCGGGGCTTAAAATTTTAGAGCCACCATTTCCAATTCCTCCTTTTGAGCTTGATATGATTTGGAGCCCACTGTTACATCGCGATGCGAGTCACATTTGGTTACGTCAAAAAGTAGCTGAAGTAGCTGAAGAGCTAAAATAACTTTATTACACAATATAATGTAAAAATTGCTAGGTTAACTTTTTGCCTGTTAACTTAGCATCTTACTAGATCAAAATTAAACCAATAAAATCAAATAACTACATAATAATTAAAACGTGGAACATACATTGCTTTTATTTAATTGAACTATACATTCATTTAATTAAAGAGGTCATTATGAACACCCATCAAGGATCAGAAGTAAATCATATTACTGACATCATTCAAGTTATGAACAGCGGCATCGATTTTTATCAAAAAGCACAGGAAAAAGTTGAAGACCCTGCTATTGGTGCACTTTTCCAGCGTATGATAGATGCCCGAAAAGTGAGTGTTGAGCGCTTGCAGCCATATGCAATTAATGAAAAAGGCGAACGCGAAGATGGCTCATCTTTCGCAGTTGAAGCACGACGTGCGTACACAGCCCTATTGACTACTTTCACCTCACACAACGACAGCACGTATGTAAAAGAGCTTGAAGAGGTAGAAGATAAAACCCTTGAAGAAATTAAAGCAGCAATGAATAAACCGCAACCAGCTGACTGCGAAGCTGCACTGGCTAAAACATTATTAACAATGCAAAGCTGCCATGCAGAAATGAGCCGTATGCAAAAGCATTAAGCTTACATAGCGCATAACTAGAACCCAGCCTCGAGCTGGGTTTTTTATTGCCCCTAATACCAATCTACATCTTTTTTTAAGCAATTTAACAAATTGCATTACATTATAACGATGCTAAATAGACCCATTTTTAAGCAGATCGGTATAAACACCACCTTATTTCGCCACATTTTAAATACATAATTAGTACAAATATTTAATATTATTAGAATATTTATTTAACCACGCTTTATTTTTGCTGTGCTAATTTTGTTAATAGGTACCTAAAACCTTGCTGTGGCGCCGCAGCATTTAATTAAAAATAAGGTCCAATATGAAAAGTAAACTAACCAAACTACAAAATAATGCTGATGTAGATATGACCCCGATGTTAGACATAGTGTTCATATTACTAATTTTCTTTATTGTAACTACATCTTTTGTAAAACCTGTGGCTATTGAATTAAACCGACCACTCGACAGCCCTCAAATAGATAAGCCTGTTAAAAATGCTTTATTTAGAATTGATGAAAGTAACGGAGTATATTTTTCTGGGAGGTTAATTGATTTAGAGCAAGTTGCGACTAACTTAGCTATGTTCGCGGCTAAATATGAAATAAGTTCGGTACTTATAACCGCAGACGAAAACAGTACACATAATACTTTAATGAATGTAATGAATAATATTAAGCAATACGATGATTATCCAATAAGTTTGATTTCTAAATAAAATCAGCCCAAGCTAAAACCAAAAAAAGGGCCTTACGGCCCTTTGAGTTAAATAACAAAAGGGAGGTTATTAATTAAAAACGGTATTCTGCACCTACGTAGTAGTAAGCACCGTTAAATCCAAACGGAGCCGAACGACGTGAGTAGTCAAACACACCTGAGCTACTTATTACTGTGTTGCCACTAGCATCCACAATAGTACCTGAGCGAGAGTTACCTATTTCATTTTTATCTGGGTAAACATCGAACAAGTTATTTGCACCAATATTTACTGATAAATCTTCAGTAACGAAGTAGTTAACTTTAACGTCAGTTAAAATTTCTGCGCCATACGTTTGACGACCGCCATCTTCTACTGTGTATTCACCAAAACGATTAAGTGACAGGTTAACAGTCCAATCATCACGTTGATAAAGCGCACTTAAGTTAATACGGTCCTCTGGTTGCCACTCTTCTATAATAGAGATGTCTTCAGCTGAGAATATATCTTCTACTTTTACTGTCTCAAGGCTTGAGCCAGCAGGAGAGAACAACGATACAACATCTGTTTTGGTAAAGTTAGCTGCAAGTGTAAAATCAAGCGTGCCGCCTAAACCTTCAGTGTTCCACGTTGCTACAAAATCAACACCACGAGTTTCTGTATCAGCACCATTTAAGAAAAACTGCCCTACGCCAGCACCTGCACTATTTAGTGCTGCATCAAGGCTTGTAGATAACCCTTTACCTAAGCGATCACTAATTACAATACGGTCGTCAATATCAATCGAGTAGTAATCAACGGTTACATTAATATTATCGGTAACGTTATACACAATACCTAAACTACGGTTTTGTGATTTTTCTTCTTTAAGTTTTGGAATACCTAAACTTTGCGCAAGTGTTGAATCATTTCTAAATGTACCAACTTCTTCTGCAACTAAATTCCCATTAGTATCAACAACAAATTGTGTGCTTACGTTATTAAAGTAAAGCTGCTGCATTGAAGGCGCTCTAAATCCTGAGCTTAATGCACCACGTAATGAAATATCGTCGGTAATAGACCAGTTACCAGCAAGTTTAAAGTTTACTGTATCGCCAAAACCTTTGTAGTTATCGTAGCGAAGTGCTCCAGATAAAATCACATCTTCAATTACATAAGATTCTGCATCTACGTAAAATGAAATTACATCACGTGACTCATCCACTGAAGACGCAGGTGATGAACCACCAAAACCTTGTGAACCACCCGATGCATCTTCAGAGCCAACACCGCCACTTAAACCGCTGTAAATACTTACACCATTTAATGTGTCGTAATCGCGGTACGCATATTCATTACCTTCTAAAATACGGTATTCGTCAGTACGTATTTCAGCACCCATCGCTAACGAATAATCATCAAAGTTTTGTGTAAAATCAATATTGATTGTTTGCAATGATAATTCCATGCCGTAAGCGTACGCTTCACGTGGAATAGTTGTACGAATATCAGCTGCACTTAAACCTTGGTCATAACGTAAAAAGTTAGCGTATGAGGCATTGATAGTGTCACTTGTAGTGTAATCAATACTGTTCTCGCCATAGGTGTAAGATAAATCAAGGCTTGCATCGTTATCAAATTCAGTTTTATAACCAAAGTTGTACGAGATATCATCGATAGTTGTGTTGATTTTTGGTAAGAAACCTAGCGGAATCGTCGCATCGTTATCTTGTAGTACTGGGTTACCACCTGCATTTGCATTATGACGGAAAAATGCAGCCGACTCATTTTCACGTGTTGAGTAAGTAATAAAGCCGTAAAGCTCGCCATCACCTAACTCGTAACCGGTATTAATTGTTAAACCAAACTGCTGAGAGTCAGCATCACCAATTCTAAAGGTATCACGATCGGCTGTCAGCTCACGCGGATCGCCAGCAAGTAAAGTGCCGTCACTTAGTTCTGTACAACCATAAAACTGACAAGAGCCATGTAAACCGGCACGGTTAGTCGGTGCACGGTCACGGTAATTGATAGTTGTATTTAAATAACCGTCATCACCTAGCGCAAAGCCTTTATTAAAATCAAGGTTAATGGTTTCGCCATCGCCTTCAGAATATTGACCGTAGTTAATAGCCGCTTTACCACCTTCGCTACCATCTTTGAGCACAATATTAATAACACCTGCAATTGCATCAGAACCATACTGAGCAGCAGCGCCATCACGTAATACTTCAATGCGTTTAATTGCAGAAGCTGGAATTGCATTCATGTCAGTACCTGCGGTACCACGCCCAACAGAGCCATTAATATGAATAATACTTGCTTGATGACGACGTTTGCCGTTAATTAACACCAATGTTTGATCGGGGCCCAAACCGCGAAGTGTCGCAGGTCTTAAAGCATCTGTACCATCACTAATTGCAGAGCTTGAAAAGTTAAATGAAGGGGCGATAGACTGTAGCATACGACCAACTTCTGTTTGGCCCGTATTTTCAAGCGCTTCTGCACTTAGGATATCTACTGGAACGGGTAAATCTTCAACTGAACGTCCTGCTACACGGCTACCGACAATAGCAATTTTTTCAATTTTTTCTTGAGCGACTTCTTCTGCTGCGTTTACACCTTGCGAATTTACTGCAAGTAAAGCTGGTAATACTGCTGCACTGACCGCTGAAAGCTTCATCATGTTGTTATCATTCCTGTTGATTTGTTTGAGTTTTATACTCAGTAAACCATTTTGATCAACAACCGCATCGAGCTCAGTCCCACCTAATAATGCCTCTAGAGCATCTAGCTGAGTGTAAAATCCATAAACTGAATTTGCGTCATACTGCTTTGCCAACTCATAAGAAAACACCACGGTTTGCTCTGTTTGTTTAGCATATTCAATTAAGGCTTTGTCTGCTCGCTGCGCTTTTATATCAAATTGCACCATTTGCCCAGTGGTTTGTGTTGCTGCTTGTACACTTAAACTAAAAATAGCCGGTGCAAGCACACTAAATCCACTCAATAAATGCGTTTGGTTACTGCGCAACTTATATAAACAGCTGACAAACAAAAATCCTCTATGGGTTTGTTTCTTTTTTTTAATGTTTTTTTTACGTTCAATCTTTATTGATGTAACTTTACCTAACATTAGTTTGATTTGCATAACGTCTACTTATGATTCTGTATGGTGTTTTAGCGTTACTACATGCTCACCTAAACGCTCATGATCAATCGAAAAGTTAGTTTGTAAACTTTCTAGTAAACCTTCAACGTCACCGGCTTTAAATACTCCAGCGACTTTAATACTGGCAAGCTCAGCTGATGAAAGCTCAAAACGTGTGGCTGTATAGCGGCTTACTTCATTTAAAGCATCGCTTAGCTCTTCTCCATTAAAAATAAGCATCCCGTTTTGCCATGCCAAATCGCGTTGTACGTCGTTCATTGAAAGCTGCGTAATTGGTTTTGTAACACTTTGCTCAATAACTGCTTTTTCGCCTGAGGTAACAATATTGGCATTAATTTGACGAATTTTTTTCGTGCTATTATCTGCAAGTTGATAATCTTTAAAGTCATTTGCATCAACCGCTACACTTGGATCAGTGATCATCACTTTGCCTTCAGTAACCACCAGTTCTAAATCTGATGAAGTATTGCGTTGGACATTAAATACCGTGCCTAACGCGGTAAAACTTTTATCACCAGCCATAACACTAAACGGACGCGTGGCATCTTTTGCTACATTAAAGCGCCCTTCTCCACGACTAAGTAATAACTGCCTGCGGCCTTTACTATAAGCAACTTCTAGTAAGCTATTAGTATTAAGCTGCACTATGGTGCCGTCTGGCAATACATACGTTGCTTGCTCGCCTACTTTTGTTTTGTAAATTTTAGTGTAATTAACTTTAGCAAGCTCTTGGTTGTAGCCATTTTCTAAGTTAATTAATAAGTAGCTGCATACCATTAACGCTGCAAACAAACTCGCTGCAATTGAGTAAGAAAACATCCACTTGTTTTTTGATGTTTTAGTATTGTTGCGCTGAGGAAATAAATGACTTAATTCGTTTAATACTGAAAGCTCATCCCAAAGCTGAGCAAGCTCGTATATAGAGTCTTGATGTGCAGTGCTTTGCATCATCCATAATTTAAATTGCTCTTTTTCATCATCAGTTAAACCACGATCAATCGCGCTTATCCAATCACATGACTTTTCTAAGATTAAATCTTTTGAATTAAATTGATGAACATTACTCATTCTGCGACCCTCTTAACTGATATAGGATGTGCTTGAGCTTTAAGGTTCGTTTGAGGGCTTTGCTCATGTTCACGCATGTATAACATGGTTTGTAACAATCCTTTGGCAATGTGTTTTTCAACAGTGCTTTGGCTTAACTGCATTTGGTCTGCTATCTCTTTTTGGCTCATACCGTAAACTTTTTTTAATATAAAGCATTTACGAATCGATGAGCTTAGTTGCTCAGTAGCTCTACAAAAAAGTAAAAAACGCTCTTTAGATGTGTATTCGTCTTCGAGCTTCATTGATTTGAGTAATACGGGCAATTCGTTATCGTTTTCTAACGAATCATTAAATTTATTGTCCCACTTAGCTATATGGTTGAGTGCTAGATGTTTTGCTGTTTTTAGCATATAACTGCGGGTAAACTGGATGTCTTGTTTTAAATCAGCTTCATAGCTTTTTACAAAAGTTTCTTGCACAATATCTTCTACATCGTCGGGTTGAACAATGCGCGATACAAAACGTTTGAGCTGTTTAGAAATATCAACAAATGTTGACGTGAACTTTACTTTTTTCGTCATCCTTAACATCCACCTGTTGTTATTTTTATTATTAGGGCGTGTTGGCCTTTCGTGGTTGAATTTGCAGCAGTACGTTTGGTATTTAGGCAAGGCAGAGCCTATGTAGTGTGGTTATTCCCCATAAATAGGTGATAACGCAGCATAAATACCATACATGCGCTGCCCTTTGAGCTCGATCTAGGGACGATTAACTCTTTGTTGCTCGGTTTTGACTTAGCCCGCTAGGTTACAAACCTCGCGCCGCGATTAAATCGTACCTAGATTGAACAAATTTCAATCCACAAAGGTCAACACGCCCCAATAGATTACGAGTTTTTGACATAAAAACAAGCTCAAATGTTAATTCTGGGTTATTTAAATGCATAGGAAGATAAATGAGTAAACTTTTAGATTATATACGACTTAGTTTCTTTGCATTCGGTTTACTACTTGGAGTGCAAATACCTGCATTTGTAAGCGATTTTGGCCAAGCATTATCAGCCCAGTTAATTGAAGCTAACAATGCCGTTGCGCCTTTTAAAAGCGATGCAGCTAAGTATTTCAATAATGATTTAAATAAGCTAATAAAACACTATCAAAATATTGATGATGAAATTGTGAACAAAGGGGCAAGTAATATCAATACTCTTTACGAGCGACAGCAAGATTTACAGATAGCCGTAAATAGGTTTGAGAAATCTCCGTATATATTTACTATGATCAGTGGCATGAGCGATATAAAGCAACAAGTTTGGCAACGCTTTGAAGGTCAAATCATTTTGAAAAAAGACTCTATTATAGCCGCCATTGTTGCAGCCATAATTGTTGCCTTTCTTGCAGAGCTTACTGGTTATTTGTTTTTAACTGGAGTAAAACGCTCATTTAAACGCTTATTCGCAGCTCAAAAATAGTGATTTCATAAAATCATAAAATACATCGGTTTTGCGGGTTGTTAAACTATTTTGCGGACGTAAAAACCAAACCGGTGCATCATCTTGTGCCATTACCCCTGGCATAACTTCAACCAAAATACCGTTTTTAAGATCTTCATTAATCGCTATTTTTGATTTAATAGCAATACCATGACCTGCAATGGCAGCTTGTGTCATATTATCGGAGTTTGAAATAGTAAAACGAGTTTTAGCATTAAAGGTATGTATTTTTTTGTGTTCGTCAAAAAGCTTTAACTGGCGTTGCCACGGCAGGCAAACCCAATAATGCTCACTCAATTGCGTTAAATTTTCAGGCATGCCGTACTTTTCTATATAGCTAGGGGCTGCACACAGTATGCGACTATTGTTTACGATTTTACGAGAAAGTAATCCTGAGTCATTTAATTTTCCCACCCTAATTGCAACATCTTGCGCGTCATCAACCACATTTACAAAATGATCCGTTATTAAAAAATCAAGCTTTAGTTCAGGGTAAGCTTGCTCAAACTCATTGAGTTTAGGCATTACGTATTTTGAAAAAACCCAAGGCGGCATGGTCACGCGTAGTAAACCACTCACCGATGAGCTACGCGCGCCAATACTATGCTCAGCATCGTGAAGAGCTTCTATTATAGCCCCCACACGCGTATAAAATATTTCACCTGCGGGAGATAACCGTACTCGCCTGCTATCTCTAAAAACAAGTACTGTAGCAAGCTCACGCTCTAGTTTACTTAAGCGATGGCTCACCGTTGCAGGCGATAAACGCTGCTCGCGGGCAGCAGCAAGTACGCCCTTATTTTCAACTACAGCTATAAATGTTTCTAGGTCGCTTAAATTATACATAAAGATGCCATTGTGCACTTTTCAATGTTTAATATTTTCGAATGAAGCTTTCAGTATTGCAATGTTTATTTAAATATATAAAACACTATAATTGCAAATAGTCTAATTATTGAGGTTCAATCATGAGTTTAAAAGCGCAAATAGATGCCTATAACGTACAAAAGGATGCCAAATTGCCGGCTGACGTTTTGGCACTAATGAACACTACAAACGAAGAGCTAATTGCACAGCATATTAAAGACAATGCATTGCAAATTGGTCAAAAAGTAGAAAACTTTAGCTTAGCCAACCATAATGGCGAAAACATTGAGCTTGCAGATTTACTAAAAAAAGGGCCGGTAATTATTAGTTTTTACCGTGGTGGCTGGTGCCCATATTGTAATTTAGAGCTAAAAGCACTTAACGACTACTTACCACAATTTAAAACTCAAAGTGCTCAGTTAGTCGCAATATCACCACAACTACCTGATGAAACTCTCTCAACTGCACAAAAAAACGACCTTGAATTTGACGTGCTTTGCGATGTGAGCAATAAAGTAGCTGAGCAATTTGGTTTATTGTTTACACTTGATGAGCGTATTCAAGCGTTATACACACAATTTGGTATTGATTTTGAACACTACTACGGCGATAAAAGCTTTAAATTACCGCTACCGGCCACCTATGTGATAAACCAAGAAGGTGTAATTACATACGCATTTTTAAGCGAAGATTACACCCTACGCGCAGAACCTATTGATGTTATGACAGCACTTGAATCGGAGAATAATTAATGTCTATTTTAAAATCGTTAAAAACACTTACTCTTTCACTACTTGTGGGCACAAGCCTTGTATCTGGTTATGCAGTCGCTGATGAACCAAATGAACAAGCAAAACCTAAAGTGCTTATTTTTGATGTAAACGAAACCCTACTTGATTTAACGTCAATGCGTACCTCTATTGGTAAAGCGCTAGGCGGACGTGAAGATTTATTACCACTGTGGTTTTCAACCATGCTGCATCATTCTTTAGTAGATACAGTAAGCGGTAGTTATCACGACTTTGGGCAAATCGGTGTGGCGTCACTTCTTATGGTTGCTCAAAACAACAACATTGATATTACAAGTGAACAAGCTAAAACAGCTATTGTTACGCCTCTTTTAACGCTTCCTCCACACAGCGATGTTAAAGAAGGACTGGCAAAACTCAAAGCACAGGGCTATAAGTTAGTAAGCCTTACAAACTCTTCAAACAAAGGTGTAAAGGCACAGTTTGAAAGCGCTGGTTTAATGTCTTACTTTGATGCGCGTTACAGCATTGAAGATATTAAAATTTACAAACCAGACTTACGTGCGTATGAGTGGGTACTTAAAAAGCTAAACGTAGCACCAAATGAAGCAATGATGGTTGCAGCCCATGGTTGGGATGTTGCTGGTGCAAAAGAAGCTGGCTTACAAACCACTTTTATAGCACGCCCAGGTAAAGCACTTTACCCATTAGCTAAAAAACCAGATCACGTTGTGAAAGATTTACATGAATTAGCCGCTCTACTTAAATAAGTACACGCTGATGAATCAATACCCAAGCGGCCAATGTTAGGATGACATTGGCCGCTTTTTTATAACTAACCCTAAATATGTCTTAGTGTATTTATTTTCATAATCAGTATGCTAAAAATCGAATGTAAACAAAGCATTTAGACCGCTATGCGTTATTTTATCTGCTAGCAATTTAGTACTCACAACGCTACTATTAAATAAATACGTGGTGGAGAACATAATGAATAGTGAAAGATTAGGTGAGTTTGAACAGTACTTTCAAATTAATGAAAGTATAAGAGTAAATTTATTCCCCGTATCAAACGGACAAGTTCCTAAATCGCAGCTTGAGCTTGAAGACGACATTCCCCCACTATTTAGATTAGCAAATGAAGTAAGTGAGCTTGAGCAAAGCTCGTTACGCCCACTGCGTAACTTAGGCGATATAGCACAAGAGCTAGCTACATTTTTACAAGCGCAGTCACGTAAAATAGATTTAATAATGAGCCATATTTTGGCCTCAGAACAAGCCCAAGATAACGCAATACAATGTGATAGCTACGGCGGTGGCGGTATTCGTTTTACATCACCCGAAGTACACTCAATTGGCCAAGCATTTAGAACCAAACTGTTTTTGCACCACGAGGCCTCTGCGGTTTATTGTTACACCGAAGTTGTGGCAGTAGAAAAACAAGATAGCGAACACTACCAATACACTATGCTCTTTACCGCAATTAGAACCACTGACCAAGAACTTATTGTTAGAGCGAGTTTACATGCTCAAACCCGCCAACTTAAAAAACGTCAAGAACTTGATCAAAACCAAGGCGACCTAAACAGTGATAATTAGCTGACATCTTTATGTAAAATGCTAAACTAGCGCCATCTTAATTAGTATATAAAATTCATGAACTTTAGACTTTTACCAGAATGGGCCGAGCAAGACGCTGTTATGCTTACATGGCCTCACAAAGACACCGATTGGGCCGACAACTTAGCGCGTGTAGAACCTGTATATATTGAACTTGCTAAACACATAACAACGCAGCAACAGCTTGTTATTGTGGCGCATAACAGTGCCTTAAAAGTGCATATTACAGCATTACTAAATAGTGCTAACGTCTCTCTTAATCGTGTTCATTTTGTAGTAACGCCTACTAACGATACCTGGGCGCGCGATCATGGTCCGCTTACTTGCGCCGCTATTGATTCAACAGAACAATTAAAAGTATATGATTTTACTTTTAATGGTTGGGGCAATAAGTTTGAAAGCACATTAGACAATCAAATTAATCGTACTTTGGTAAAAGAGCTAAGTAGCACAAACAACCAATATCAAGCGCTCGATATGGTACTTGAAGGTGGCGGTATTGAAATAAACGAGCACGGTGTGTTGCTAACAACCAGTGAGTGTTTGCTTAATAAAAACCGTAACCCTGATTTAAACCCAAATGATATTGAAGCACTTTTGAAAGAGCACTTAGGCGCGACGAGTTTTTTATGGGTTGAACATGGCTATTTAGCGGGCGATGATACCGACAGCCACATTGATACTTTAGTGCGTTTTGCACCAAATAATACCCTTGTATATGTGCAGTGTGACGATAAAACTGATGAGCATTTTAGCGCACTTGATGCGATGGAAAAACAACTAAAAACCTTTAAAACTGCCGATAACACCCCATATAACTTAATTGAGTTACCGTGGCCAAAAGCCGCTTATGACGATGAGCAAACACGCTTACCGGCTACCTACGCTAACTACTTAATTATTAATAATGCTGTGCTTGTGCCAACGTATAATGATGCCAATGATGAACGTGCTCTTGCACAAGTTCAAAAAGCATACCCACAACACACTATTATTGGCGTAAATTGCCAACCAATTATTGAACAATTTGGCAGCCTGCACTGTATTACAATGCAATTACCTCGTGGATTTTTAGCTGGAGCAGCACAATGACAAGCCCTGCAAAATTAACCGTTGCGTTAGTGCAACAAAGCAATACCGATAACGCAAAGGACAATATGGCAAAATCAATAAGTGCCATTCGTGAAGCCGCTCAAAAAGGTGCAAAACTGGTTGTACTCCAAGAGCTACACCGAAGCCTCTATTTTTGCCAAACCGAAAATGTTGACGTATTTGATTTAGCCGAAACCATTCCAGGCCCTAGCAGTAATGCCTTAGGTGAGCTTGCTAAAGAGCTAAGCATTGTTATTGTCGCGTCTTTATTTGAAAAACGCGCTACGGGCCTTTATCACAATACTGCAGTTGTATTAGAGCAAGACGGCAGTATTGCAGGTAAATACCGCAAAATGCATATTCCTGATGATCCAGGTTTTTACGAAAAATTTTACTTTACCCCAGGTGATATCGGTTTTGAGCCTATTCAAACCTCGGTGGGTAAATTAGGCGTGCTAGTATGTTGGGATCAATGGTTTCCTGAAGCTGCACGTTTGATGGCAATGGCTGGCGCTGAGGTATTAATTTACCCAACCGCTATCGGTTGGGATCCTAACGACGACATTGCTGAGCAAACTCGTCAAAAAGATGCGTGGGTTATTAGCCAGCGTGCCCATGCTGTTGCCAATGGCGTGCCGGTAATTAGCTGTAACCGCGTTGGCCATGAAAGTGACCCTAGTGCGCAAAGCGATGGTATTTCGTTTTGGGGCAATTCGTTTATTGCAGGCCCACAAGGTGAACTATTAGCAGAGGCTAATAATACTGATGAGCAAATTTTAGTAGTAGAAATTGATCAAAAACGCTCAGAAAACGTAAGACGTATTTGGCCTTTCTTACGTGATAGACGAATTGATCACTATAAAGACCTAACAAAAATATACCGAGACTAAGTAACCTTAACTCAAGATGGCTCTTACTTGCTAAGAGCCAACTATAAATGGAGTAATAAATGGCGTTTGAGCAATGGGCAGCCTTGCCTTGGGTAAAATCTCATAAAGATAAAATTCAATGGGGCCAGCTAAGCGGAAGTGGTTTAAGTATTGCTATTGCTGAAGGCGTTAAACAACAAGATAACTTAGTCTTAATTGTTACGCCTGATACACCAAGTGCACTGCGCCTTGAAACAGAATTAGAATATTTATTACCCGATAACCCAGTCATGGTATTTCCTGATTGGGAAACTCTGCCATACGATCATTTTTCTCCCCATCAAGATATTATTTCAGCCCGTTTGGCCACTTTAAACACCTTAAAAAAAGAACAACAAAGTGTGTTAATTGTGCCTGTATCTACTTTAATGTTGCGCACAGCCCCGGCCTCATTTATTTACGGTTCAACAATAAACTTTAAAGTAGGCGACAAACTAGACACTCATAACTTTCGTGACAATTTAGAGCAAGCCGGTTATTTAAATGTTCAACAAGTAATGGAGCACGGCGAATACGCTATACGCGGCTCTATCGTTGACTTATACCCAATGGGTAGCCCGCACCCATTTAGACTCGACTTTTTTGATAACGAACTCGATACCATTCGCTTATTTGATGTAGAAACACAGCGCTCTGATGAAAAAGTAGATAAAATTGAGCTACTTCCAGCGCATGAATTTCCTACTAACGACGCTGATATTGAACGCTTTAGAATAAGCTACCGTGAAAAATTTGGCGCAAGCTCGCAGCAAGATTCAGTATACATGCAAGTAAGCAAAGGTAACTGGCCTGCAGGTATTGAATACTACATGCCGTTGTTTTTTGAAAAGCTCGCGACTATTTTTGACTACCTGCCAGATACAACAACCGTTATGCAGCTGGGTGATTTAGAGCACGCGGCAGATAACTTTTGGCACGATGTAAATGTACGCTATGAAAACCGCAGAGTTGACCCACTTCGTCCATTACTAGAACCCAATGCGCTTTATCAGCCAATTGAAGAGCTGTTTTCTAATTTAGGCAATTTTGCACGTATTAGATTATCCCTTGCAAAGCTTGGCACTAAAGCAGGTAATAAAAACTTAAGCGTTAGCGAGCTGCCAGCCATTCGAATTGATCATAAACAGCATGAACCTTATGGCGCGTTTATAAATTATGTAGCAGAGCAAAAAAAGAAAAAAGGCCGCATATTACTCAGTGTTGAATCGGACGGTCGTCGCGAATCATTGCTGAGCATTTTAAAACCAAGCGGTTTAAAATTTAAAGAATTTGAAACACTCGAACAATTTATAAAAAGTGCAAGTGACGTAGGCTTAATAGTAAGCCCGCTCGAGCAAAGTGTAGTACTTGGCACTAAACCAAGCCTTTCTATTATTACCGAGCAAGAACTGCTTGGCATAAAAGTATCTCAGCGCAGACGCCGCAAGCACAAGTACGAAGCCAGCCAAGATGCGCTAATTCGTAATTTAGCCGAGCTTAAAGAAGGTCAACCTGTTGTGCATCTTGATCACGGTGTTGGCCGTTATCAGGGGTTGCAAACAATTGATGCTGCAGGTGTAGTTACTGAGTTTGTTACGATTACTTACGCAAGTGAAGCTAAATTGTACGTGCCAGTATCTGCATTGCATATGCTGAGTCGTTACTCTGGCGGTGAAGAAGCCAGCGCCCCACTGCATAAGCTTGGCTCAGATGCATGGGAAAAAGCAAAAAAACGTGCTGCTGAAAAAGTTCGCGATGTAGCCGCAGAATTACTCGACATTTATGCTCAGCGCCAAGCAAAACCTGGTAATAGATTTACTCTAGATGCCCCCGCATATCGACAATTTAGCGATAGCTTTCCGTTTGAAGAAACTGACGATCAGCGCAACGCCATAGAAGCCGTATTAGGTGATATGCAATCAAAACAAGCGATGGATCGTTTAGTGTGTGGTGACGTAGGCTTTGGTAAAACAGAAGTGGCCATGCGCGCTGCTTTTGTAGCAGTTAACGATGATAAGCAGGTAGCCATTTTAGTGCCCACCACCTTGCTCGCTCAACAACACTATGAAAACTTTAAAGACCGTTTTGCTGATTTTCCTATTGAAGTAGGTGTGCTTTCGCGCTTTAACTCCACTAAAGAGCAAAAAGACACACTTGAAAAAATGGCCAATGGTAAGCTCGATATAGTTATTGGCACGCATAAACTTATTCAACAAGACATTAAATTTAACGATTTAGGCTTGTTAATTGTTGATGAAGAGCATCGCTTTGGTGTTCGCCAAAAAGAGAAAATTAAAGCACTGCGCGCCGATGTAGACATACTCACACTGACTGCAACGCCAATACCTCGTACACTCAACATGGCCATGAGCGGCATGCGCGATTTATCGATAATCGCAACGCCACCGGCTAAACGTTTAGCGGTAAAAACCTTTGTACGCCAACGCGATGTAGAACTAATACGCGAAGCGGTACTGCGAGAAATTAAACGCGGTGGCCAAGTTTACTTTTTACATAACAACGTAGAAACTATCGAGCGTGTTGCACAAGAAATTAGTGAATGGGTACCTGAAGCCAGTGTGACTACAGCCCATGGCCAAATGCGCGAGCAAGAGCTTGAGCAAATAATGACTGACTTTTACCATCAAAAATACAACGTGCTGGTATGTACCACGATTATCGAAACCGGTATTGATGTGCCTACGGCTAATACCATTATCATGGACAGAGCAGATAAACTCGGCCTTGCCCAGTTACACCAATTACGTGGACGAGTTGGTCGAAGCCACCATCAAGCGTATGCCTACCTACTAACAGGTGACCCTAAAGCCCTTTCTAAAGATGCGAGTAAACGCTTACAAGCAATTGAATCATTAGAGGATTTAGGTGCAGGTTTTGCCCTCGCTACACACGATTTAGAAATTCGTGGTGCGGGTGAGCTACTTGGCGATGATCAATCAGGCCAAATGCAAACCATTGGCTTTAGTTTGTATATGGAAATGCTCGAACAAGCCGTAAATGCGCTGCGCGAAGGTAAAGAGCCAACGCTTGAAAACCTACTTCAAAAACAAACCGAAGTAGATTTAAAGCTGGCTGCATTATTACCTGATGACTACATACACGATGTTAATGCACGCTTGGGTATGTATAAGCGAATTGCAAGTTGTGCTAACCTTGATGATATGGATGAGCTACAGGTGGAACTAATAGACCGCTTTGGTTTACTACCTGATGCTGCTAAAAACCTATTTAGCCTACAATTATTAAAAATGAAAGCTAGTAGTTTAGGTATAACTAAAATTGAGGCAAACCCAAAAGGTGGTTACTTTGAGTTTAGCCAAGATACCAAGGTTAACCCTAGCTTCATCATTGGCTTGATACAAAGTGCACCTAAGGTGTACAAAATGGATGGCGCAAATAAACTGCGCTTTGCAATTAGTGAGGCAAATGCCCGCGAACGCTTAAAAATGGTCACTGCAATGATTGCAGATTTCGAAAAAAAGGTTAGCCATTAATGTTGCTAAAAAAATCGCTTATTGTTTTATGCTGCTTATTTAGCAGCACTGCATTTGCAGAACGCTGGTTTGAGGTTGAGGTGCTTGTATTTAAACAGCGCCCTGCCCCGTATTTACAAGAAGACTTTAGCCTTAAGCACAAAGCTATTGAAGATAAAAATACGCTAGACTTACTGACCCCTCTTTACACTGAACAAGCAATGCAGGCCTGCATAGATGGCGATGAGCGTTTTCAAAAACGCACTTTTACTGATTCATTAGTTAATTCAAACCCGCAATCAGGTGTATGTGACAACAGTATTGACTACCTACAAAGCTACGATGAGCTACCTGTAACGCCTTTAGCACCCGCTAAAGATGATATGCAGCAAACCTATTTATTAGCGCCGCAACAGCTGCAATTTAAAGCGCAATACAGGCAACTGGACCGCAAAGGCTTAACACCTATTCTACATACTGGCTGGCGCTTTGAAGGTGCAAGCAAGTCACGCGCCCCAAGCATGCATTTAATAGCGGGTAAGCATCTTAAAAGTGAACCCAATGTAACACCTAGCTATTCAAACCCTGATTTTGTAAGTTTATTAAATTCACAACCGGCACTATTTAACGACCCAGATCAACCAAAAGCAGAGTGGGAACTAGACGGTTTATTTAAAATACATTTACGACATTATTTATACATAACAGCTAATTTTGATATTAGCCAAAAGCTAGAAAACGGCGATATAGAGTCAGCCCGTTTTTCTCAGTTTAGACGTGTAATTAGTGGTGAAGTACATTACTTTGACCATCCACGAATGGGCATGATTGTCCAGATCAGAAAATTCAAACATTAATATTAAGTAGGATATAATAATGAAAAAACTCCTTATCATCGCAGCTACATTAAGCCTTGCGGCTTGTTCTAAGGTAAGTCTTGAAAACTATGAAAAAATTAAAGTAGGCATGGATAAGACTGAAGTTGAAACTATTTTAGGCAGTGCTGATAACTGTGTTGAAAAGACACTACATACTAACTGTGTATGGGGCGATGAAGCAAAAAATATCGAGATCACACTAGTATCAGACAAAGTAACTTTATATAGCAAACATGGCTTAGCTAATAAATAAAGTGACCAAATATTAGGGGCTTATTGTATCAGCCCCTTTTAAAATTAATTAAACTCATTTTTTGGAGTAGATAAGCTCAATATTAACGATTTTACTGCGATTTAACGTTATTTTATAGCGTTGATAAAGTGTTTTATCTTCCTCAGTTAGCACAAGTACCATGTTTAATTGATAACGCCTTTCTACAGCCTGCTTAGAAATTTTATTACTGTCTAAATGATATAGCTTCCCTTCACCACGTTTTAAATAACGTGCAAATGGTGCAAGATTAAATTGTAGCGTGTGCTGTAGTGTATCGTAGCCGGGCAAAAATTCTTTCGCACTAACACGTGTCTCACTTGCAAAGTGTAACCACTGCGCAGCTTGTTTATTTTGTTGACGACGTTTTGAAAAAATAGATTTCACTTCTTTAGGTATTTTTTTAAAGCGCATGTATTCAAGCCAAATTAACTGACTCGCTACTTTGTCTTTGGTAATACTATTTTTAAAACTAAATCGCCACTTAGGTCGCCCTTGTACAATGGCTCGCCAAATCATACGTGTAATATCTTCTTTAAATATTTCACGCAGCCCGTAAATAACTCCTAAAATTAAAATAAGCGTCGCGGTGACTTCAGTAAACGTTGAGCGAGCATTAAGTATAACAACCATCACAAATGCCATGATAACAGCTGTTACAGTGCCTTTAACTAATCGTTTAAGGTAGCTGTTAAGAAACCGCGTTTGACGCTGTAATATTACGCCGTGCTCAATTAAGCGTTGTAACAAGCGCATTTTATTTGTTATTCGATTTGCGTCTTGCATGGTGGTTTCAGAGTTGTAGCTTTTCTCTGCTCGATACGTATTTTCGCTTTTACAAAACTGCAGTAAATCGTTACGCTCTTTTGCATAATCGCTACTACGTGGGCCTTCATCTAAAAGCTTTAAAAAAGATTGCTCAACATGCCAACTTAAATAGTTATCAGCATTGGTAAAAAATGGCAGTAGTTTTTCGTCATCTGGTGTGTAGCGACGCAGCTTTTTTAAAAGCCCTTCGCTTTGCTCATATACCTCTTTAGCACGTTTATAAAAATCTTCTGCTTCATCAATTTTTAACGCGTCTTTTATATCGGCATCAAGGGCTAAACGTACTTGGTAACAAAATAAATTAAGGTTTTGCCGGTAATCTTGTTGCTCACCTTTGTTTTTACTAACAAAACGGCTTCGCACTAAAGGCAAGTGTATATTGTTAGCGTTATACGCTAGGTGTGATTTAAAGTGGTTATTAAAGTAAGATTCTTCGGTAAGTGTTTGCGGATTGATCCCCATTTCATTAGGGATAGAAAAATACAGATCTATGCGCTGTTCAGAACGAGGAGTTAGTTCTGGTTCAATGACAAAAGATAAGTTTTCATCTTGTTTTAACAATTAGTTCTCCTTCTAAAATATCGTTTTAGTGTACTTGCCTCCTTTATTTTGTTCAATAAAAAAGGCTCAGTAAATACTGAGCCTTAATAAGATTAATGTGCTGGTTAAAATTTAACGTTTACACCAGCAAATACACGACGGCCAAGTACATCATATGTGTACGGGTCAGTATTAGAATCGTTGTTACCTGAGTAGTATGGTGGTTGCTTATCGAATAAGTTATTTACACCTGCAGTTAACGAAACCATGTCACTGATAAAGTAAGAACCGCTCACATCATGGTAAACAACAGATGGTGTTGTTGGTGCATAACATGTAGATTCTTTACCTAAACAGCTGTAGCTATCCATTCCTGCAATGTAACGTGCTTTGTAGTTAGCAGACCAAGCATCACCTTTAACATCTAGCTCAAAGTTTGCTTTTACGTCAGCATAACCACCTATACCAGAAGTAATTAAACCAGCGTAATCAATGCTTGATTCAATAACATCAACAGTGTACTCGTCAAGGTAAGTAACATCTAATGACGTATTCCAAGCAAGGCCAGCTAAATCAAATTTGTAATTTAAGTTTAGGTCATAACCTTTTGTTTGCTCATAACCTACGTTTTGTAGTTGGTTATTAAACGCGATACGACCTGTGCTTTGGTTAAAATCGATATTTGCTGAACTACAAAGTGCTGTTGATTGATTCGCTAAAGAGCCATCTGTTGCAAGACATGAATCAACAATGTATTGGTTGTTTACTGTAGCAATAGCGTTTTCGATTTCAATGTCGTAGTAATCTAACGTCATTGAGAAACCTTCAAACCATTCTGGTTCGTAAACTACACCAACGGTAACTGTATCAGCTAATTCAGGTGTTAACTGGTCATTACCACCAACGGTTACTTCAGCCTGATCTTGTGCACCGGTGAAGCTAACTTGCTCATAAGATGGAGAGTCACCTGAGTATAGCTCAGCAACTGTAGGAGCACGGAAAGCTGTAGAACGAACACCACGAAGCATTAATTCGTCGTTTACACGCCAAGTTAAACCAAGTTTCCACGTTTCATCAGAACCAAATGTGCTGTAATCAAAAGCACGGATCGCAGCGCTTAATTCTACATTTTGTGCAAGATAAGCATCTGCAACTAAAGGAATAGCCAGCTCAAGGTATGCTTCGTTTACATCAAAACGACCGCTTGTTGCATCAACGCGTGGATCATTTGCAAGACCTTGTGAAGTGATCGAATCTGGTGTGTACCACGCTTTTTCTTCACGGCGTTCAAGACCTGCAGCAAAACCTACAAAGCCCGCAGGTACTTCCATTAACTCACCAGAAAGCGCAGCTGTAATCATAAATAATTGACTGCCGCCTGAGTTTTGCTCAGTGTAAACATAATCACTAAAGCTACTGCTTGACCATGAAGCTTGTGAAAGTGGGTTAAAGTTACCAGCTTCAATTTCGCTTTGAATTGAACCCATATTGTGAAGGTTGCTTAAGCGATCTACTGAGTCATTACGACCAAAAATTACTGATGTATCCCACTCTAAACCGTTATCTAAATAACCTGCAGCACCGATAACAGAACGAACTGTATCAACTACTTGAGATGAATCACGTGTACCAGTGTCAACCATACGACGGCCGTAAGAAACTTCATCACCGTAATTAATATTTTGGTCGATTAAAGAATCACCCATCCACTCAGCGTAGTCAAAGTCGAACCATACTGGTTGAGGTGCTAGTTGCTGCTCTGACCAACGTTTTGAGTATGTAAACTCAGAGTATAAACGCGTGTCATCAGTTAAATCAAAACTACCAATACCTGTAAGGTTTAAACGACGCATTGGCGTGTATAAGTAGCTAGATTGCGAATAGTTGTAAGCATCACTAGTACCAAAGTCGTGCCAACCATTATCAGCTTGACCTTGTAAAGATTCATCACCTGACCAAACATGACCATTAGGAGTATAAGAAGAACCAGAACAGTACGGAGCACTGCCATCGCCATCTTCAGTTAATGGACAATCAGAAAAGCTACGATCAGCCTGAGAAGCATCGCCACGGTCTGTGTACTGCAAACCGATTACAACGTTACCACGACCGAAGTTACCACCCATTGTAATATCAAAAGACGTTTCATCTGCATCACCTTCAGTAGTGATTGCTGATTTAACATTAAGGTCTAAGCCTTCAAAGTTATCTTTTAAGATAATATTTACAACACCCGCAACAGCATCAGTACCATAAACAGCAGATGCGCCATCTTTAAGCACTTCGATATGCTTGATCATAGATACTGGGATAGTATTTAAATCAACTGTAGAAGCTGCGCCTGTACCTGAGTTGATCATACGGCGGCCGTTTACAAGTACTAAAGTACGTTGTGAACCTAAACCACGTAAATCAATTGATGCATTACCACCAGAACCATTATTGATACCTGGGTTTGTCATTGCGCCGCCTGTAGCGGTCATTTTTTGTAGTACAGAATCTACTGATACTGCGCCTGAAGCAGCAATATCGTCAGCACCGATAATAGTAACTGGGCTAGCGGTTTCCATATCTGCGCGCTTAATGCGAGAACCCGTTACTTGAATTTTTTCGATTGCTTGTGCTGAGTCTTCAGCAGCAAGAACTTGCACACTTGAGAACATTGGAAATGCTGCGATTACAGCTAAACCAAGAGTTGATTTTTTCATGAAAGAACCCTACTTGTTGGAAATTTACCTTTATTGGTAATGCTCACTTTTTATTAGAATAGTGAGTCAGGTGGGCAACTTAGGCGCTTTTAACTGAACGAAAACTTAATGACAGCTCAATTTATATCAAGAAATAAAATGGAATAACCATAGTAGGTACATAGGTTACATTATGTTTCAGTGTTAATTAATAAATACACTTTAAAAACAATACCTTGAAAAGGAAAGGAAACATTAGAAACACACCTGAAACCAAAGTGATTCACTTTGTAATCAAATGTAATTAACTGAGCTACGTACCAAAAACAGACAAATTAACAACTTAATCACAGCACATTATTAAAACCGCAAAACTAAATGTTAATTAATAACCATATTTATGCATACTTGATGCTTAAATAGTCTTATTTAGCCTCTTTGGAAGGTTTTTTGATTAGATTTTTTTATTCAGTCGTAATTAAAGTTGAACTTTTTGAGAGCACTTATTCACTATTGAAGTTTTGTCAGTATTAAAACCTAAAAAGGCAATTTTATTGATCTTGTCACTCAAATAATCGTATGTATATGAAAACGAACTCACATCAAAAATGTAAGCTGTATACAAGAGTTTGTAGTCGCAACTTTAATACGTTACGTAAAAAGAGTAATTGAGTGTTTGTATTACAGAGGTGGCATTATCTTTAACGGTTAGTTCTAAATTCCAAAGCATATTTTGCTCTGAACAAATACCAACCATAGTATTACTTTGCCAAAGATCATTATGTTTTTTAAATTTTTGGGGAATGTAACCCATGTACATAGTGATGCCTTTAAGCTTGGCATCTTCAATTGTAACGTTTGCAGGTAAGTCACTAAAGATAGTAAATGGGGTTTCGGGGGAAAGGGTTTTCTCGCTTAACCATACTTTAACAT
This sequence comes from Pseudoalteromonas sp. SR41-7, assembly GCF_014163935.1. Lineage (NCBI taxonomy): Bacteria > Pseudomonadati > Pseudomonadota > Gammaproteobacteria > Alteromonadales > Pseudoalteromonadaceae > Pseudoalteromonas > Pseudoalteromonas sp. SR41-7. The sequence goes on from NZ_JACJEF010000004.1 coordinate 318,131, forward strand.
CATTTGAAAAAGTACAAGGCAAATTGGCTTCGCACTGGGCATTTTTAAGAAATTTTTCATCTGTATTTTTAGAAAAATCACACGCTGTTAATAAAAAAAACACCACAGTGAATAAACTTAACCTATATATAAGCATAACAATTTCGCACTAAAGAAAAGCAAATACTAATAATCGTGACTGTAAATAACAAGTGCGAGTGTTACTATTAGGCCAAATTAGGCACAAACTGTATCAAAAAATAAACAACAAGCTCACAAAGTTTGATTGATGTCATAATTTTATGTAATTGACCTATCTTTTTTAGGCCAAAAAATTTATCATTTCACCCGCAAAAAATAAGGGTTTCTCAAGTTTTTTTTCTGAAGTTTTCATGTATTGAAAGTTTTAGGTAACACGCTTGAGAAAAATAGTAGGCCCCACTTTTAATAGTGGGTAATTCATTTCTAAACGCATTTATTGCAGCGGAAGCCAGAAAATGAGCCAAACAGTAGCATCACAAACTGAGTATAACTATAAGGTTGTACGCCAATTCGCTATTATGACAGTGATTTGGGGCATCGTTGGCATGAGTATTGGGGTTCTGATTGCTGCCCAATTAGCTTGGCCAGCACTTAACTTTGATACACCATGGTTAACTTACTCTCGACTACGTCCGTTACACACGAACGCAGTAATTTTCGCATTTGGTACTAGTGCACTGTTTGCGACGTCTTATTACGTCGTACAACGTACTTGCCAAACGCGTCTTTTCTCAGACAAACTCGCCGCCTTTTCATTTTGGGGCTGGCAGCTAGTTATTGTATTAGCAGTAATTACATTACCACTTGGTATTACTAGCTCAAAAGAATACGCAGAACTTGAATGGCCAATCGATATTTTAATCGCTGTGGTTTGGATTGTTTACGCTATTGTATTCTTTGGTACTTTAATCAAGCGTAAAGTGTCGCACATTTATGTTGCTAACTGGTTCTATGCTGGCTTTATTATTACTGTTGCAGTACTTCACATTGTAAACAGCATGGCAGTGCCTGTGTCGTTAACTAAATCATACTCAATCTACGCAGGTGCGGTAGATGCTATGGTTCAGTGGTGGTACGGTCATAACGCTGTAGGTTTCCTATTAACTGCTGGTTTCTTGGGTATGATGTATTACTTTGTACCAAAACAAGCAGGTCGCCCAGTTTACTCATACCGTTTATCGGTAGTTCACTTTTGGGCATTAATTTCATTATACATCTGGGCAGGTCCTCACCACCTTCACTACACTGCGCTTCCTGATTGGACGCAAAGTTTAGGTATGGTTATGTCTATTATCCTATTCGTACCGTCTTGGGGTGGTATGATTAACGGTATTATGACCCTATCAGGCGCATGGCATAAACTGCGTACTGATCCAGTACTACGCTTCTTAGTTGTTTCATTGTCTTTCTACGGTATGTCTACGTTCGAAGGCCCTATGATGGCAATTAAATCTGTAAATGCGTTATCTCACTACACAGATTGGACAATCGGCCACGTACACTCAGGTGCACTAGGTTGGGTTGCTATGATTTCAATTGGTGCTATTTACCACTTAATTCCTGCGTTATTTGCGCAAGGTCGTATGTATAGCGTCAAATTAGTTAATACCCACTTCTGGTTACACACTGTAGGCGTTGTTTTATACATTGTTGCAATGTGGATCTCTGGTGTAATGCAAGGTCTTATGTGGCGTGCGGTAAATGCCGACGGTACATTAATGTACAGCTTTGTGCAGTCTTTAGAAGCGTCGCATCCTTTCTACATTATGCGTTTTGTAGGCGGTGTATTCATCGTAACAGGCATGTTAGTTATGGCTTATAACGTTTTCCGTACAATTTCAGCTGAGAAAGAATCTCTGAAGTTAGACGCGCAAGCACAATTAGCATAACGGAGTGAGATGATGAGCAATAAAAATTCACAAAACAAACATGAAATAGTAGAAAAGAACGTTGGCCTTATGGCTATTCTGACTGTTTTTGCTATCAGCTTTGGTGCATTAGTTGAAATTACTCCGCTAATGTTCCAAGACGACACAACTAAACCAGTAGAAGGCCTACGCCCTCTTAATGCTTTAGAAATGGAAGGCCGTGACATATATGTACGTGAAGGTTGTTATAACTGTCACTCACAAATGATCCGCCCTTTTCGTGATGAAGTTGAGCGTTACGGTCACTACTCTGTAGCAGGCGAATCAGTATGGGATCACCCTTTCCAATGGGGTTCTAAACGTACTGGTCCTGACCTTGCTCGCGTTGGTAAACGTTACTCGGACGATTGGCATTATGCTCACTTAGTTGACCCACGTGCTGTGGTTCCTGAGTCGAATATGCCGGGTTTTCCTTGGTTAGCAGAGGATAAGGTAGATACAAGCCTGACTCTGAAAAAACTACAAATTTTCCGTGATACTTTTGCTATTAACCCAGAAAACCCTAAACACCCGGGCCTAGGTTATGGCAGCGACGAAGAACTTAAAGCTGATGTTGAAAAAGTTAACGCTATGAATAACGGCGAAGGCGCAACAGAAATCCAAGCTCTAATCGCGTATTTACAGCAACTTGGTACCCACTTGAAGTAAATTATTATGGATTACGGAACATACAGAGGCATTTTGACTCTGGTAATTTTAGTATTGTTTATTGTGATTGTTGTATGGGCATACAGCAAGCGTAGCAAAAATCGTTTTGACAGCGCTGCTAATGCCATTTTTGAAGATGAAAAAAAACATAACAACACACTCTCTAACGAGGAAAAGGAGTCTGAAAAATGACTAGCTTTTGGAGTATTTGGGTTATTGTATTAACCCTTGCATGCTTATGCATCATCTTTGGCCTATTAGTGTGGAACTTAAAAAACTATGCTGGCGTAAAAGAAGGTGAAAGCTGTGGACATGAATTTGACGGCATTGAAGAGCTAAATAATCCACTACCAAAATGGTGGACTTACATGTTTTTCGCAACTTTTATTTGGTCAGTATATTACCTTGCAGCTTTCCCAGGTTTAGGTAACTGGGAAGGTTTTGGCAAATGGACTAGCTCTAACCAAGGTATTACGTCTTTAGCTGAATCTAAAAAAGCAGTTGCAGAGGCCAAAGCAGAAGGTCGTTTTGTTAAACTTGATAAAGAGTATGAAGCTGCAGAAGAACGCTTTGGTCCTATTTTTAATCGACTTGCACAAGTGCCGGTTTTAGATTTAGTTAATTCTAAGTTTGAAGGTGACGCAGCGCAGCAAGTTGCTCTTGAAAATGGTGACAAACATGAACAAACAGATGGTCAATTAGCCATCGAAATTGGTCAGCGTTTATTCTCACAAAACTGTGCGCAATGTCACGGCTCTGATGCACGTGGTGGAACAGGCTTCCCTAACCTAACTGATAAAGATTGGTTATATGGCGGTACACCAGACAAAATTAGAGAAACACTGCTTAATGGTCGTATAGCTGCAATGCCAGCTTGGGGCGATGCTCTTGGTGAGCAAGGCGTTAAAGAAATGACTGCACATGTGCTGAGCCTTTCTGGTCGTACTGTTAACCAAAAAGATGCTGCCGCAGGTAAAGCTAAGTTTGCAATGTGTGCAGCATGTCACGGTGCTGACGGTAAAGGGTCGGTTGCACATAACCTACCATTTGGCGCGCCTAACCTGACTGATAACATTTGGTTATACGGTGGTTCTCAACGTGCTGTTGAAGAAACACTTAACCACGGCCGTGCTGGTGTAATGCCTGCTTGGAAAGACATTTTAGGTGAAGATAAGATTCACTTATTAACAGCCTACGTTTACAGTTTATCGCAAGATAAATAAGCACACGGTTAATAAAATGTTTATAAATTAATTTATTTAATTCAATAGATTAATCCAGATCAAAAAAGCCTCCAGTCGGAGGCTTTTTTTTAGTCTTTTACGTATAATTCCTATAAAATAACGCTTCCTAAACTAATTTTAGAGACACTATGCAACCTACTCCGTGGTATAAAAATTTTTGGCCTTGGTTTTTAATCTTTTTTCCGTTAGTTGCAATTATTGGCTGTATTAGCTTATTTATTACGGCAATAGGTAACGGCCCAGATATGGTTGTTGACGACTACTACAAAAAAGGCAAAGCAATAAACTTAGAACTGACTAAGTTTGAAAAAGCAAAAGCACTTTACTTACATGGCGAATTAAATGTAACCAACGAGCGTGTAAGCTTTAAGTTTACAAAAGGTGACAGTAGCAACGTGCATGTTTTAAAACTTTCGTTTTACCACCGTACTATTAAAGCGCATGACTTTGAGGCCACACTTACACCTAATGCCAATCAAGAATTTACTGCATTACTTGATAAGTATACACCAGGTGCATACTCTGTATTTATTGAGCCAATTGATGGCAGCTGGAAACTCAAAGAAAACATTGTTCTACCGACGGCTGAAACCGTTTTAGTTACTCCTAACTATAAGTAATCATCACTATGTCTCACTCTTGCTTTCATTGCCTTGAAAGTGTGCCAAACGGATTTAGCGCAAACGTTATAATTGACGATATAGCCCAGCCAATGTGTTGCATTGGCTGCCAAGCAGTTGCGCAAAATATTGTTGTTCAAGGTATGACTGATTATTATAAATACCGAACTGTTCGCGCAGGCAAGGTTGAGCAACTGGTACCTGAGCAACTCGCATTTATAAAAAGTTATGACAACGAAGATATTCAAGACGAATTTATAGCTACTAACGACAATATCTCAGAGGTATTGTTGAGTGTTGACGGTATAACCTGCGCAGCGTGTGCATGGCTTATCGAAAAACAACTCTTAAACTTAAAGACTGTAAAACGGGTTGATGTAAATACATCCACCAACCGCGCGATGATCCAATGGGATAAAACCAGCACCCCATTGAGCGAAATTATTACTTCCTTAGCCAAAATTGGTTATAAAGCCTACCCATTTCAATCAGATATTGAAGCTCAACAAAAGCAACAAACTGCCAAAGCCTATATTCGCCGCTTAGGTGTTGCAGGCTTAATGACCATGCAAGTTATGATGTTTGCGTTTGCCATGTACTTTGGCATGTTCTCAGGGATGGACAGCAATTTTGAGCAGTATTTTAGATGGATCAGCTTAGTACTTGCCTCTCCGGTTATTTTATATAGCGCACTGCCCTTTTTAACCAACGCCATAAATGGCTTAAAAGCAAAACAGCTCAATATGGATTTACCCGTATCGCTGGCTATTTTTGGTGCGTTTGGCGCAAGTTGTTACGCCACATTTATGCAAGTCGGCGAAGTATATTTTGAATCTGTGTGCATGTTCACCTTTTTACTTTTATTAGGTAAGTACCTTGAATTTAGAGCGCGTTTAAAAGCGAGCGAATTTACTGCCAACTTACAAAAATTATTGCCATTAACAGCCCGTACCATTAACGACAGTGGTGAAGAACTTATAATTGCAGCCAAAAAACTAAAACTTAATGACGTAGTACTCATTAAAGCGGGTGAAACAATTCCTGCCGACGGCGAGCTTATAAAGGGTAAAACTACGGTTGATGAATCAATGATGACGGGCGAACACCAACCCGTTACAAAATTTATCGGTCACAATGTCTACGCCGGTTGCGTTAACCACGACGGCGTTATTGAAATAAAAATTAATAAAATTGGCCAAAATACCCTTTTAAATCAAATTATCCGCTTGCAACACAACGCATTAACTAAACGCCCTAAACTGGTTGAAATTACAGATAAAGTTGCGCAATGGTTTATAGCGTGCCTGCTTATATTTGCTTCACTTACAGCTATTGGCTGGTACCAAATTGACCCTGAACACGCATTTTGGATCACCATTTCGGTTTTAGTTGCTACCTGCCCATGTGCCCTGAGTTTAGCCATACCAACCGCACTTACATGCGCGGTTGCAACCTTGACCCGTAAAGGCGTATTAATAAAACAAGCGCATGTGCTCGAAACACTCTCACAAATTACGCTATTTGCCTTTGATAAAACAGGCACACTCACCCAAGGTAAATTTAGCCTAGATGAAGTAGATATACTCGATAAGCAATACACAAAAGCGCAAGTGCTAGATATAGCAGCTATGTTAGAGCGTTATTCTGAACACCCTATAGCCAGCGCATTTGATGAAATTACTCCTGCTCACCACAATCTTAATAACGTTGAAGTGCATCCAGGTCTGGGAATTAGCGCACAAGATGCAAACAATCATTATGCAATTGGTAAAAGTGGTTGGTTTGATAGCAAAAAATCAAATGCACAAGCAAGCTTGTATATAAATAAGCAGGTTGTTGCACGTTTTTACTTTATTGATAAAGTAAAAAACGATGCTCAAAAGCTTATAGGCTCACTTCAATCGCAAAATTTAACGTGTCATATGTTAACCGGTGACGCATCAGATGCTGGGCAAAAAGTAGCTAAGCAACTCAACCTTGAAAGTGTGCAATCTGGGTGTTCGCCACAAGATAAACAAACAGCCGTTGAAAAATGGGCGTCACAAAACGAAGTTGTAGCAATGGTCGGCGATGGCGTAAACGACAGCCCTGTATTTGCCAGTGCACATTTATCTATTGCTATGGAAACCGGTGCTGACATATCAAAAAATAGCGCCGATGTAGTGCTCCTTAATAGCGATTTAGCTTCGATTGATCATTTACTCAATGTGGCAAAACAAACCAGACGAATTATTAAGCAAAACCTTGCACTGTCTTTATTGTATAATGCATCCATATTACCATTGGCAGCGCTGGGCTTAGTCGCTCCGTGGATGGCTGTTATTGGCATGTCTGCCAGCTCAATTATTGTGATTAGTAATTCACTAAGGCTATTAAAGTTATGAGCATAATTTACATTTTGATCCCCATTGCCATTTTGTTTGTCATTATTGCTATAGGCGTTTTCTTTTGGGCCGTAAAAAGTGAGCAGTTTTCTGATTTAAATAAGCAAGGTCATAGTATTTTGTTTGAAGACGACAAAGAGCAACATAACAAAAGTAATGATTGACCCTCTTTACACCAGCGCATTTTTAATGGGGCTAATAGGTAGCGGTCATTGCATTGCGATGTGCGGCGGTATTGCAAGCTCATTACAACTGGCAAGTGATAAACGCAAAGCATTCACCTATTCATTTGCCTATAATACCGGACGTGCACTGAGCTACATGGCAGCAGGTGCACTTGTTGCTGGTATTAGCAGCCAATTTGCTAGGCAAAACACATCTTTTTCTTTAGCACTTTCATTCATTGCAGCTATTTTTATGCTCCTTGTCGGCGTGTATATAATGCGCTTAGGCCCTACGTTGCAATGGTTAGAAAAAATTGGTAAAACCTTAGTGTGGCAACACATTGTTAAGCTAAATAAATACTTAATGCCTATTAACTCACCATTTAAAGCCCTAGGTTACGGTGCTTTGTGGGGATGGCTTCCATGTGGACTTGTTTACTCAGCACTTACATGGGCGATGACTAGCCCAAGTGCCCTAGACGGTGCTTTAGTGATGCTTTGTTTTGCTTTGGGTACTTTCCCCGCAATGATCACGTTAGGCGTTACCGCACAAAAACTAAATAGTATTATTAACCACCCTTGGACCCGAATTGTATTGGGCAGTGTTATAATCTGGTATGGTATCTACTTATTGATAATTGCAACTGACAAGCTGATACAATAACCTATTCGCAGTATTAACCTTTTATGGTTATTTTGCAGTCGTGTGTATAAAAATTTAAACGGATTAAATTATGGATTTCTCTCAAAGTCGCGCTAAAGGTAATTGTGCTATTAGCTGTAATAACTGCAGTATTAGTCAATTGTGCTTGCCATTTTCTCTCAATGGCCAAGAAATGGATAAGCTAGACGAAATTATTGAGCGAAAAAAACCACTCCATAAAGGCGATTATCTATTTGAATCAGGCGCGCCTTTACAAGCTATTTATGCTGTACGCTCTGGCTCATTTAAATCGTACACATTATCAGAGCAAGGTGATGAGCAAATAACCGGGTTTCATTTAGCGGGTGACTTAGTAGGCTTTGACGCGATAAGTAAAATGGCGCACCAGAGTTTTTCACAAGCACTTGAAACGTCAATGGTGTGCGAAATACCATTCGATACCCTTGACGAACTTGCTGGTAAATTACCAAAACTTCGTCAACAAATAATGCGCTTGATGAGCAGCGAAATTACATACGATCAAGAAATGCTGTTATTACTCAATAAAAAATCAGCAGAAGAACGCTTAGCTAGTTTTATTTATAACTTATCAGAGCGTTTTGGTGAACGTGGTTTTTCACGCAAAGAATTTAGATTTACCATGACTCGCGGTGAAATAGGTAACTACTTAGGCCTTACCGTAGAGACCATTAGCCGTTTATTAAGCCGTTTTCAAAAAGCCGACTTAATAAAAGTAGAAGGTAAATTTATTACAATTTTAGATAATGATGCCTTAGCTAAAACGGCAGCAATCGTTAAGCCTCGCTAAATTAAATAGTTTGATTTAGAACAACAATTTATATGCTACCCCTTTAACTGTTTTATATTTGCGTTACACTAATTGTACACCCGTTAGGCAAATGGAGTAGCATATGAACACTATTAAACGCATTATTGCGGTTATTGACCCTACCAAAGACGATCAACACGGTTTATCACGTTCAATAGACTTAGCCAAAAAATCTGGCGCAAGTATTACCGCCTTTATGACGGTTTACGACTTCTCTTATGAAATGACAACGATGCTATCTGGCGATGAACGCGAAGCAATGCGTGATGCCGTACTAAAAGATCGCCAGCTATGGCTTAAAGATTTGGTTTCACCTTACAAAGATATAGATATTGACACCCAAGTGGTTTGGCATAACCGTCCTTATGAAGCCATAATCGATACTGTAATTGATCAAAAGTACGATTTAGTAATTAAAGGCACACATCAACATGGTGCACTTAAATCCGTTATTTTCACCCCTACCGACTGGCATTTAGTACGAAAATGCCCTGCCCCGGTGTTGTTTGTTAAAGAAATGGCATGGCCAGAAAACGGTAATATTTTAGCTGCTGTGAATGCGGTTAGTGAAAACGAAGAACATGTAGCACTTAATAAACGGGTAATTAAAGACGCACAATTTTTATGTGAACTTGCCAACGCAAAACTTAATTTAGTTAATGCTTATCCTGCAACGCCCATAAATATAGCAATCGAAATTCCTGAGTTTAACCCTGGACTTTATAACGAATCAGTTAAAAAACACCACATTGAATCAACCAATGCACTTGCTGCTGAGTTTAATTTAAGCCAAGAGCAATGTTTTATTGAAGAAGGCCTACCTGAGGATGTAATCCCTGATGTAGCTAAGCGGTTAAATAGCGAATTAGTTGTTATTGGTACCGTCGGGCGTACCGGCTTAAGTGCTGCTCTTGTAGGTAACACAGCAGAGCATGTAATTGATAGCCTAGACTGTGATGTACTGGCACTCAAACCCGATGGTTACGTGAGCCCACTTGCAAAAAACTAGATTAACCAAAAGGTTTTTAGCAAGTAACAGCTCATATACTACTTGCTAAAAATACCGTGTTTAAATTGCTTTTAATTACATCCTAAACTCGCATATTCAGGTGGTTTGGGTATAATACGCCCCTTTATTTTTAGCAAATAACTTTGCTGTATTGTTTTACTAGGGGGCGTAATTGTCACACTCAGATCAAGCTAAAGCTCAATTTAACTTAAATAAGCTACAAAAGCGTTTACGTCGCCAAACTGGTCAAGCCGTTATGGACTTCAATATGATTGAAGAAGGTGACCGTATAATGGTGTGTTTATCAGGTGGTAAAGACAGCTACACAATGCTTGAAATGCTTCAACATTTAAAACGTGTAGCACCTATAAAGTTTGATCTCGTTGTTGTAAACCTAGATCAAAAACAACCAGGGTTTCCTGAGCACGTTTTACCCCAGTATCTTGATAAATTAAATGTAGAATACAAAATTGTAGAAGAAGATACCTACAGCATTGTTACTGACATTATTCCTGAAGGTAAAACAACCTGTTCACTTTGCTCACGACTGCGTCGTGGTATTTTATACCGCACAGCAAATGAGTTAGGCGCAACTAAAATAGCCCTTGGCCACCATCGTGACGACATGATTGAAACGTTGTTTTTAAATATGTTTTACGGTGGAAAACTAAAAAGTATGCCGGCTAAATTAATGAGTGATAACGGCGAGCATATGGTTATTCGCCCACTTGCATACTGCAAAGAAAGCGATATAAGCCAATACGCATTTGCACAAGGTTATCCAATTATTCCGTGTAACCTATGTGGTTCGCAAGAAAACCTACAGCGTAAACATACAAAAGCAATGCTCGCTAAATGGGATGCTGAGCACCCAGGCCGTATTGAGAGTATTTTTACAGCAATGCAAAACGTCGTGCCTTCACACTTAGCTGATGCTGATTTGTTTGATTTTAAAAACTTACAAACCGGTGAAGTCATTGATGGTGGCGATATAGCTCTTGATAAGCCAGACATTCCTAAAGTGCCTGTTACTAATGAGCTTGATGAACAAGAAGCGCCAAGTGTAGTTACTATAAATTTAAGCTAACATATCTAGGCTAACAAATTTAAGGGGGTTGTATTTATGTACAACCCCCTTAAATTTACCAATTCAGCCTTACGTTGTCTTTTTAACTCTCAGCTAGGCCTTGTAAAAACTCTAAACTTAACTTTTCTTGTGCATTAGTCTGATACGGCAACTGCTGTAAACTGTCGTACGAGAAATCGTTTATATCAAAATGGCTTATTTCACTATTCCCAAAGCTGTTACGCTCACCTGGGCTTGGCGACATTCTTTCTATTACAAAGTCACTTAAGCGCATATCGGTAACGCCCTTAGGTAATACTGACCAATGAGCTTTTAAGTCTACGGTTTGGCTCCCTTGTGTTAAGCGTTCCTTAGATACCAAATGAGCAAGTGGTGTATCACCACTATATAAATTCGCCCTAACACGATACAAACCACTTTTTATCACCGTTAAATTAGCTGGCATAATCATGTTTTCATTTTGAGCATAAGCAATTTCAAAACCTGTCAAAGTAGCACTTGGCGGCATATATTGAATTTGCGCAACTACGGGTACTTTTTTGCCGTCAACATCGCCCTGCACATACACTTGCAAACTACGAGGGTAATCTTCATCTTCTTTAAATGTAATAATTGCCTCACCTTCACGCGCATTGCCCGTATGGGTATTTAATACTTCCTTTGTATCAGTATTTGCAAGTTCAACGACCACTTTACCAAGCCCTTGAGCGCTTACCTTTATTGTTATTTCTTCTGGATATACAAAACGATATTGTTTGAGGCTTACCGTTAAAGCATCGCCGCTTTCACCTATGGGGCTCGACACAGGATAAAACTGATTTGGCTTTAATCGATCTTCATCTAAAGGACTCAAAGGTTGGGAATAAGGAGGAAACTTAAGTGCACTTTCGTATTGCATCACCACTTGCTGCGCTGCTTTTGTTAGGTCTTCATTAAACGCAATTTGCTTTTTTGATTGTGGTTTTTTAGCTTTAGGGACATCTATAGGGATCACTTTTACAGGCGATAAGTCAGGTGCGTTCGCGCTGTGTTTAATCTGTGGTTTTATTGGCTCAGCAACTTTATGAGCATCATTTTTACCAGTAAACCATAGCGAGAATAAAATAGTGCTAATAATTAAAGCAACGACATAAAATTTTTTCATTTTTATATTTCAATCTTTTATAAGGCGTATAGTTTTTAATACCAATCTGCTTATATATGGGGTCTATTTAACGTTAAGAAAATTACGCTAGAACTAGGCAAAAATTTTTGTATCTAGTTGTTCTCGGCAATTGCTCCCTGCATTGCTCTACCTCCTGCATCCATGCAGTCGTAAATAAAAAATTTTTAACGACATTATAGTGGAATTTAATTTGTTAAATTGATCAAAGATTTATGCAGATTGGTATCACTACACGCCTTCTATGTTATGGAATCACATTATAAATAAGTGCTGATGCACTTAAATTATTTGAATCCTTAATATAACGATATTGTTTTTTCCAAAACCAACTACCTGTAGTTTTATCAAACGTATTAAACCCTACGTTATTACCTTCAACATTTACGTTATTCATGGCTATTGTGACATTACCTTTACGCTGCGCGTTATGTATTTCGTTATGGCTATAACTGTCACTCATCATCATTGGATAATGATTTGGCATAAAGCTACTAACAGCATCACCTTGGGATTTTAAATGGCCATCTGTATCAATACTGCTGCTACAACTTCCAAACGAGCCAGCCGAACTTGCACCACATGAAGAGTGCGATGCTACAACCGAATCATCATTACCTTTTAAAAATCCACCTGTTAAACCTAAATACGCATTACCATCTGCCACAAAGCGTAATCTAGGTGTACGTGCATCAGGAAATGGCGATATTTTACGGGCATTATTCACTTTTAAATCGTGTAATACACCAACAGCTTCGGTTACATCGCTCCCTAGCCACCATTTGAGTGCTGCATCGACCGCAAAGTTCCATGATGCGCCAGTTAGAGCACTAACGGCTACATCTGCAAGCTCACTTCCACCACCCGCGCCTGCTAAATCAAACGTCGCAACAATATTAAGCGGCTGTAAGCCTGCGTTTTCTAACCAGTTTTCTTGGTTATCAATAATATGGCGTGCAACTAAGTCGCCTGTTGAATGTGTTACAAATACACAGCCATCACTGCATAAATTAGAGCGTGAAATTTGCTTTAACTTTGGCCACACCCAATCGGTAGCAATTTTACCTTCAATTCGCTCATAAGCAGGCCAATCAATTCGCTCATCTGCACGATTATTCCAGTACGATTGCCAATATGTTTCACCGTCATTAATTACATCACTACCCGACTTATTGGTTATTTGCGAAGTTTGTAACCCGTGAATTAATATAATTTTGTAGTCTTTACTCGCAGCAGAAAAGCTCATTAGCATAGCAAGCCCAGCACCAATTAGGTGACTTGGTTTAATTAATGTGTGTGTGCGCTTAGTGTTGTTCATACAATTCCTTAATGTTATGTACGTAATATTTTATTATCATTTAAGGTATTCATACTAGGGCTTGTCAGCCTTGGCGTTCACCAGTATTAGGAACAAAGAACAAAAATGCAACAACTTATTATCATTTATAGGGGTGAAGAAACTTATTACCTATTATTTAATGGGTTAAAAAAGAATAGTTGTTAAATTTAAAATTATCAGGGGTGTTTCGAGAGTAATATTGAGGGGGTAGGTTGAGCGGGTACCGGTAAAGGTGCCCGCTTTAGAATAAGGACGTAACTAATCTAGCCGTTAGCTTTAAGTTCACTGGTAAATTGCCCAATCGCATTCACAACTTCTTGTGCGCCTTGCTGAATTTCCTGCATCACATCACCCGACTCTCTAGATAGTGCTAAACCTTGCTCTGCTTTTTCTTTACCTTTTTCTATTACAGCCACCGTATTTTGGGTTTGTGATTGGTTACGCTGTACTACTTCTACTATTTCTTCTGTTGCTTTTGATGTACGCGATGCAAGCAGTCGAACCTCGTCTGCAACCACAGCAAAGCCTCGACCTTGCTCGCCAGCTCTAGCCGCTTCAATTGCGGCATTTAATGCTAACAAATTGGTTTGCTCTGCAATACTACTAATACTTTGTACAATACTCGATATTTGTTGCGACTGCTGATCAAGCGCTGAAATTTCACTTGCAGCTTGCTCCATGTTAATAGCAAGCTCGGTCATTACTGTAACCGTATCTTGTATAACGCTCGCGCCTTGCTCTGCTTTTTTATCAGTTTGGGTTGAGGTGCTATAAGCAATTTCGGCAGCCTGAGATATCGCAATTTCTTGATTTACTTGCTCTGTAATAACTGTTGCAAACTTCATTACTTTATAAAGCTCATTCGCGTCATTTGAGATTGGGTTATATGACGCTTCTAACCATACAACATTGCCGTATTTATCAACACGCTTAAAGCGCTCCGCTATAAACTGTCCTTCTCTCAATTTAGCCCAAAACTGTTGATACTCTTGGGAATTATACTCTGAAGCTTCACAAAATGTGCGATGGTGTTTTCCTATTAATTCACTTTCTTGATAACCCATTGCTGATAAAAACTGCTCATTTGCTTTTAAAACATGGCCTTCTAAATCAAATTCAATTACTGCCATAGAGCGATATATCGCTTTGATAGTGTCGCTTTGCTCGCGGGAAGCCGTAATTGTTTTTGTAAGCACACTCCCGAATATAGAAAAATAGAGCAACTGATCTTGCTCCCCTTTTACAGGATGTACTATTAAACGTAACCATTCAGCTTTACCATCACCGCGCGCAATTTGTAATGCACCGCCCCAATGTCCTTCTTTTTTTATAGCTTGCTGTAGGCTTTTAAATTCGACAGATTGACGAGATGACTCAGTAATAAAATCATCAAAAGAGTTATTAGTAAGATCGTCTTCGTTGTAGCCTAAGTTTTCTAAAAACCTATCATTGGCGTGCGAAATACGCCCATCATAAAGAATATTAACAACTAACATCTCTCGGTAAAGCCCTTCCCACACTTGTTGTAACGGATAGAGTTCTGCTTTTAAAGAGGCTATTTCATTTTGCTTATTTTTAGAAAAAAACATTAATATCCTTAATTGGGCGTGTTGACCTTTGTGGATTGAAATTTGTTCAATCTAGGGGCGATTAAATCACGGCGCGAGGTTTGTAACCTAGTGGGCTCGATAACTGCTCCTGCGTTATTCTAATGGCTTACATCCATGTAAGAATAAGTAAAAACCGAGCAAAGCTTCCGCGTCCTGCTCACGCCCTTACCTACATCCATGTAGGCAACAAAGAGTTAATCGTCCCTAGAAAGAACCCAAAGGGCAGCGTATGTTTGGTATCTATACTACGTTATCGCCTATTTATGGGAAATACCACACTACATAGGCTCTGCCTTGCCTAAAAACCAAACACACTACTGCAAATTCACCCACCAAAGATCAACACGCCCGAATACATTCAATATAAAATTAACTTTAGTATAGAAGACATTTATAATAACGCGATAAATAACAAGCAGTTTGAAGCTAAATTATTAATAAAAAATTCAAATTAAGCTTAAAATTGTAACCTTTCATATAAACCTGATGCTCTTGATACGCTTTTATTCATTGCTAGTTGCAGTACTTTTTTGTCAGCCACCAGCTCAAACTTATTTTTAGCGCGGGTTATTCCCGTATACACTAATTGCCTGTTAATACCCATGCGCGCTTGTTTTAGCGGTGGCAGTACCATAGCGGTGTAACTAAACTCTGAACCTTGTGATTTATGAATAGTCATTACGTATACTTTATCGTGTGCAGGGAGTCGTGCTGGCGAAAATGCTCGTTGATTACCTTGCTCGTCAATAAATATGGCTTTGAGCTGATTACTTTCATCGGGCATTAAAATACCAATATCGCCGTTAAATAACTTAAGCTGGTAATCGTTTTGGCTCACCATAATGGGCATGCCTGTATAATGATGAGTATTAGGGCTAACTGTTATTAAACCTTGCTGTTGCAATACGCGCTCTATTCGCTGATTTAAGCTATGCACGCCGTAATCGCCCTCTCGTACCGCAGCTAAAAGCTGGTAACTCGCAAAAGCAGCATGCACCTGTGCAACCTCTGCACCTTGGGCAATTAAATTAAGGTATTTTGCATAATGACTTGCTGCACTTTTAACAAGCTTTTCAATTGGTTTCGCTACAAAGTCGTAATCTAAAATTACATCGTTAAAACGCCCTTCACTACTTTCTTGCTCAACGTAATTTAAAATACCGGTGTTATTTGTGTTTACCGCAAGTGCGAGTTGACCAATGCCGCTTTGTGCATCAAATCGATAACTGTGCTGTAAAAAGGCAACGCAATCTGCGAGTTTAAATTCACTCACGCTTTGCGCTACGAGCTTAGGCTCATTATTAAAACATAAGCTATTTAGCTCATCACAACGTGCTTGCGAGTAGCGTGGCGTTTGCCCAAGTGTTAAACCTTGGCATAAATCGCTCATTACGCTGCCAGTATCTACCGAGGCCAGCTGGTCTTTGTCACCTAGGAGTATTAATCTCGCATGCGCAGGCAGTGCTTCTATTAATTTAGCCATCAGCGATAAATCGACCATACTGGCTTCGTCAATAATCAGCACATCTAAATGCAGTGGATTGCTTTTGTTATGTCTGAATTTATTAGTAAACGGTTTTACGCCCAATAAGCGATGAATAGTCTGAGCGTTTTGCGGTATCAGCGTTTTTATAACATCAGGAATCGTTGTGAGCTTATTTTTAGCGCCTAAAATAGACTCACTTAAACGTGCAGCGGCTTTACCTGTCGGTGCCACCAGCTTAATGCTAAGCGGCGCGGTTTTATAAAGTGACTGCAAAATAGCCAACAACTTAGTCACTGTGGTAGTTTTACCGGTACCTGGACCACCCGTGATCACGCTAAAGCCTTTGGTGGCAGCAATCGCACACGCCACTTTTTGCCAATCAGTTTCAATTGCAGAATCAGCAGGAAAATAGGTATTTAAAAGTTCTGCCAATATTTCATTATTAATATTGAGCTTTCGCTCGCTCATACTTAATAATCTGTCAGCGAGTGTTTGCTCATAACCGGCAAGGCGCGCAAAATAAAGTCGCTCTTTAAACAGTTGCAGTGGTTTACTCTCGCCCACGCTTTCATGGTTTTGTAAATAACTGAGCGCTGTATGTACATTAAAGTCATCACTAAACGGGCTTAGCGTACTGGGTACATTGCCATCTAGTTTATTAAAGTCGCTTTTGCGCAAGTTAAAAGGATTGCTCCAGTCAACCTCATTTAAGGTTAGGCAGCTATGCTGGCTTTGCTGCGATAAGCACAGCAATAAAATAATATAAAACAGTTCATTATGAGGTTGCTCAATGTCATTAGCACACAGTAATTCTGCGAGTTTAACATCAACTACACGTAGTCTATTTAGCGCTAATAAATACTCAAGTAACGGTACTTCGATAATCGTATTATTTAACACAATGTCCTCTAATGAGGCATCTTGTGCTACATTTTTTGAAGTAAGAGGCTCTGCTGCATCATTATCAAGTGTCTCGTCAATATCGTCAAACAAGCCAGGTTGCTCATTTAAATCGCTCATAGCATGGCTCCTTGGCTAAATAAGCCATCTAAAATAATCACTTGTTCTTCAGTTAGCTTTTTAAAGTACACACCTTGCCCTGCCGGCATTCCTCGTAAAAATGTGTAATACACGCCGCCTAAATGAGTTTCTACCGAGTAATCAGCTATACGTTGTTTTAATAAACGATGCAGTGCTACGGTGTAAATTAAATACTGTAAATGATACTGATGACTGCTCATCGCTTGCTCAAGCATGTCGCTCTCGTAATCAGCTGGCGTGCTACCTAAATAATTAGACTTATAATCTAAAATATAATATTTGCCTTGGTAGCAAAATATTAAATCGACAAAGCCTTTTAACAAGCCCTTTACGTGCGAAAATTCAAGCTTACTTTGTGTAAAACCAAAATGTTTAACCAGCATTTCGTTTAGCTTTGGTGCACTTAAGCTCTCAAGAGGTAAATTAAATTCCATTTCGACTAGGCAATCTTTGGGTGTAAGCACACCCAATGAAAGAAGGCTTTTTTCTAAAGAACTGTTATCTAGGGGGCACGCAAGAACATCAAGTACCCACTTTTCAGCCACTTCTCGCCATTGATCACCTATGTGGTACTTTTCAAGGCTGCGCTTAACTACTTCAGATAAGTTTTGCTCGGTATTAGTTGGGTGAACTATTGGGCTAGTAAAATCTATTTGTTCAAATATTTCGTGTAAACAGCTACCAGGCTTTGCCCCTTTAGGAAAACTATAAGGTGATGGTAGTTCGTCCTCTTGCACTGCAAACTCGTCTTTTTCGTGATCTTCATCACTTCGCCCTGGGGCTAATTGGTCGCTGTGCTTTTTAAAGCTCAACGCACTAAAGCTGGTTGCTCGCCAGTTACGTTCAATATTTGCTGTTACTTTATTAACACTTAACGTTTGCTGCGCACTTTCACTGTTATTAAAACAAAGTGTTCCCTGCTCTAATAATGTTTGTGAGGTAAATTGCTGATAGCTCATCGCGATGTTAGCGTCGCAAAACTCACTTAAATGCGTGCGCCATGTTTGGCTACTGGCAAGTTCAAGCCCTGCAAATAAAACATGCCCAAGTGCACTACTTTGCATAGCCAAGCGGCTACTTTGTCCTTGCCCAATGTTATAAACACCAAGCGCACAAAAATGTACGGCGCGAGTAAGTGCTACATAAAGCAGGCGTAAATCTTCAGCTAGGCGTTCTTGTTCTGCTTTTTGAAGGGCATCTTCGTCTTTACTTAAATCGTAAACTAGCTTGCCATTATTATGATAAAGCGCTTCTTTTGTTTCGCGATAGCCACTGGCAAACGGCATAAATACCAAAGGGTATTCAAGCCCCTTTGAGGCATGCATAGTGACAATTTTAACTAAGTTGGCGTCACTTTCAAGGCGTACTTGTACTGTTTCACCGTCTTGTTGGCTTACCTTTTGTGCAAACCATCGCAGTAAACGCAGCGTGCCTTCAAGCTCTATTTGTTTTTGCTGAAGTATTTCGCCCAAGTGCCTAAAGTCCGTCAGCCAACGCTCAACGTTATATCCTAACCCTTGCCATTTAGCGCTAAGCTGGTTATGGCTCATTAAGCGCTCAAGCATGGCCATAGCGCCTTGCTTGTTCCAAATGTGGCTAAGTTGTGCAAAAAAGTTTAAGTAGTCTTGCCATTTATTTTCATCATCAGCGAGTGCATGTATTTCGTTATAACTTAAACAAAATAGCGGACCCGCTAAAACACCGCGCAGCAATGACTCATCATATTGTCCATGCAGCGCTGTTAAAAAGTTAAGTAGGTGATGGCTAAGCTCTTGGCTAAAAACGCTCTCGCGCGATAAATACACACTGGCTATTTTGGCTTCGCTAAGTGCTTTTTTCATTATTTGCGCTTCAACACGGTCGCGCACTAATATACAAATATCGGCAGCGCTTACAGGGGTACTGCCAATACACGCATCCCCTTGTTTTGCTTTTTCAAGCAGGGTGACTATTTTATTAGCAAAGTGAGTGGCTAAATGCGCTTGCCCTATACCTTTATTGGTTGGTTTGTTTTTTTCGTCTGCGGCTTCATCCACAAATACATTAAATTCGAATGCGGTCGCGGGTTTGCCATCAATTAAAAAAGAGTCTTCCGCTTTTTTACCTTTAGCAGCTACTGCGTTAAAGGGGATGGCGTCGTTATAAATAAAGCTGTTAGCGTGTTTGCCAAATAAACTATTAACGCTATTGACTATATCGGTGCTTGAGCGAAAGTTAGTACCCAGCGTAAATTGCTGATCAGTCTGTACAGCTTCTTTTGCGCCAATATAGGTAAAAATATCTGCGCCCCTAAAGCCATAAATAGCTTGTTTAGGGTCGCCTATCATGGCAAGCGTGGTATTTTGTTGCCCATAAATTTTACTAAAAATACCGTACTGAATCGGATCGGTATCTTGGAATTCATCAATCATGGCAACCGGGAACAACTGCGCAATTTTTTGCGCTAGTACGTCGCCTTGCTCGTTATTAAGCGCACTATGTAAATTGGTCAATAAGTCATCTGGGGTGATAACGCTTTGCTCTTGTTTACGCTTAACTATTGCGGCTTTTACCCAGCGTGCTGCATGTTGTATAACCGCTATTTTGAGCCCTTGGTTTATGGTGTTGTTAAGGGCGGCAAGCTCGTCAAACTGACTCAGTAATGGATGCACAAATAATGGCTGATTTTTTTTATAATTGCTCACATCGCTTAAGCTTTCTGTACTCCACACTTCAAACGAATACTTGCTAGTGCCAAATTCAAAAAACAAATCACCCCCTAAACAAAATGCTTCAAGCGCACCAAGGCTGCCTTTTCGTGCTGGCGTTTTAGACCCGCTTAAACCCGAGCTTTTAATAGCACCGATAAACTCTTGCTCTAACACCGCTTTTTTAAATGCAGGCACACGGGTTATGTACTCGTCACGGGCTTTCCATACATCATCTAAATTTATTTGTGGTGTAATGTGTGCATTAGCTTTGTTTAAAATGCTCGCCACTTGAGCGAATAAAGACTCTGGTGCGGCAAATACATCTAAAATAGCATCGGTGCGTTCTTTATTAAGTGGGTATACAAACGCACGCCAAAAATCTTTAATGGTTTCGAGCAGTATGTCGCGCTCATCTAAAATAAATTCGAGATTAAACGCCACTCCCGACTCAAACGCATGTTGTTTTAGCATCCGCTGACAAAAGCCATGAATAGTAAAAATAGCGGCTTCGTCCATTGATTTAGCAGCTGCATCGAGCAAATCAAACGCGCGGTGCTTATCATCAATTTTGGCAATTACGCCTTCAATGAGTTCGTCGTTTGGGTCTTGCCCAAGCAATGCGTCGCGCGCAGCAATAATTCGGCTACGTACGCGGTCTTTAATTTCTTGAGTGGCAGCGTCGGTAAAGGTTACTACCAAAATTTGCTCAACACTGAGCGGCGTATTTAACTCACCTTCTATTTGCATACCTAGTAAGTAACGTAAATACAGCCCCGTAATTGTATAAGTTTTACCAGTACCCGCACTGGCTTCTATTAAACTTTGACCAATGAGCGGCATAGTAAGAGGATTAAGCGCTTGCATGGTCACTCTCCTTTGCGTGTTCAAATAAAGGCGTGAGCAATTTATCACTCCATTTTATAAATTCTTCTTGGCAGTCGTTTAGCGATTGCACCGTTAAGCGAATATACGGGTTTTCGCCCTCGCCTCGCCCTATGTATTGCGGGCTAAATTTGCTCATTGCTTTTGTTATATCGCCGCCGCTTTTAACGTATTCATAACCACTTACCGGAAAAAATGGCACAGGCTCTGCGCGCAGCGCTTTGTATAATTCAAACCAATCAAGTAACAATGCATCGGCATCAGCTTTATTAATTGGCGCAAAGGTAATTTGCTTATCGAGTCCAAGTAACAATGTTTCTACTTGTTGATCCATACTTTGCGCTGCGAGGTGATAAATAAAGCCTTTAATTAAATCTTTCGCTTTAATACTCGCACTGCGGTAAAACACTTGTTTTTGCAAATAAACATGATTGAGCCAGCCCTCTACTTTGGTGCCTTCAATGGTAAGCAAAACTTCTATCGGCTCACTTTTTCCGCCTTTAATGTGCTCTTTTACTTGCCCTGCAAGCGCGTCAACTCGGTGCTCCATACTCTCAAATATGAGGCTGCCTACATTGGCTTGAGGTAACTCACCCCGCTGCAGTATCTGCTCGGTACTCAGTGGTTGCTCGTTTATATTGGCTTTAAGTATTTCATCAAGGTAAAAATAACGGCGCAGCGCATCTAGGCTAAAGGGTTCTTCGTCTTTTGCTACTTCGTTAAATTGTGGTAGGCGTAAGCCCAATGTTTGTTGATAAAAGCTCTCTTGTGCGCTGCACACACTTCTAATAAACACATCGAGATCTAGCTGATCTGGCACAGTCACATCAAGCGCAATAACTGGCTCTGGTTTAATTGACTCACTTGGCAGCCAAATTGGATTGTAACTGTGGTTGCTCAGCACAGTATTTGCTTGCTCATCGGCTAAATAGTAATGGCTATTAAAGGGCTGTAAATGCTGCTGATTAATTAGACATGCGGGCAGCGTTTTTTCACTCTTTTCGCTTAATACAAAACTACGCCCAATATATTCTAACAGCTCGCTTACAAGCGTTGATGGCATGCGCGGTTGGTTATCAAAACACGAGCGACCAATGTAACTCATGTATAAGTTGTCGCGGGCACTCAGTAGCGCTTCTAAAAATAAGTAGCGGTCATCTAATTTACGTGATCGGTCACCTTTTTGCTTTTTAGAATAAGGCACCAAGTCAAAACCAATGGGTTGTACGTTACGCGGGTAGTCAGCATCGTTTAAGCCCAGCATGCATACCACTTTAAATGGTACGGCGCGCATGGGCATAAGCGTACAAAAGTTTACTTGCCCAACCAAAAACCGCTGCCCTACGCCTTTTTCTTGAATGCCTTGTTTAACTAAGTAACTAACAATACGCTGCGAAACCGCTTTACTGTAATCGCCGTTGTCGTGGTGTTTTTGTAACTCTTCGAGCACGTTTTGAAGTACTAATAAATCCCAGCTGTCGTCGCTTTCACTTTCGTATATAGCGTTTAATAGCTCGCTTAAAATATGCGCTTTATTAGTGAGCATGTCATCAGGCGTTAGCTGCTCTTTAAAGCTTTGCAGTACATCAATAAAGTGCACGAGCTTGTTGAGCGTATCAAGCGCCATGCCTTCTACTTCATCAGCGCTGTAAATACCGTTAAACGGGCATTGTTCGTCGCGCATGGCTATACCAAGCAGTAAACGGTTGAGCCCATGTTGCCAGGTATTTAAATCGATAGCGGGTAAATCAAAGCTGCTTTTATGCGCTGCGTTTATACCCCATTTTACCCCTACACGTTCAAGCCAATATTGAATTTGCTCGTATTCGTGCGCTTCAAGCCCAAACTTTTCGGCTATTTGCGTCACTTGTAATAAATCGAGAATATCCGACACACCAAAGCGCGAAAACGGTAAGTTAGCTAAACTCGCAAATGAGCTAAGCACGGGCTTTTCTTGCTCTATGGCTAAATCGGCCAATGCGTAAGGAATAAAACGGCTGCCTTGCGCCCCGCCAAATACAGCTTCAATGTAGGGGCTGTAAGTGCCTACATCGGGCATCATGACAATTATGTCTTTGGGAGTAAGCGTTGGGTTTTGATTAAATAAGTTAAGTAAGTAGTCGTGCAAGCGCTCAACTTCTCTGAGCGGTGTATGGCAATCGCTGAGCGTAATGCTGGTGTCGGTTGCGCTGATTGGTAATTTACCTTCGTCGTTTATAAACCACTCTTTGTTATCGGTCAGCGATTCGCCTTTAAACGCAAGCTGATAAATCTCACTTTGTACTTGCCCTAGTAAGGTGTCGTCAAACACATCAATAAAGCCATCAATCCAACGAGCATCTAGCTGTACAAGTTGTTCAAAGTAGTCGCGACCTAATTTACCCCACGACGATAACAACGGATTACCAATAAAGTAGTATTCTTCATCTGGATTGGTTTGTTTTTTTTGTTGCGCTTCCACCAGCGGCATTTTAGCGTATTTAGCGCTTATTTTAGCTGCTGTTTTTTCATCTATAATATCGCCCCAGTAGTGCTCACTTGGGTTAAAAAAGAATAATATAACCTCTGTTTTTTTACTCAGTGCTTCAAACACCTCAAGCTGGGAGCTGGCAATCGCCGATATACCAAATAAACTAATGCGTTGTGGCAGTAAGCTATTGTCCATGGTCTCAAGTGCTGCAAGTAATTGCCCTTGCATGTTAGCGCGATGAAATTGGCTTTGCCCAAGTTCTTGGCTTAGCTTTACAATGCGTCGCCATAAATCAGGTTGCCATGGGGCAATGGCTACATCTACGTCATCAAGCTCATCTTTGCCGCTATCCCATGTGGCTATCCAGTGCGGTCGGTACATTAAATATTGGTCGTACACATCGGCTATTTTTTCGCATAGCGCAAAGGTTTTTTGCCCGTCAATATCGCCCTCTAAATAGGTTTTTAGCGGCAAATAAAGCGGTTCATCAATGCAGGTTGGTAAAATTGCAAACAGTTTCCAAGCAAGGTTGGGCTTATTAAATGCCGACTCTTTAGGGACATTTGGCAGTAATTGCTGATACAACTGCCAAATAAAGCTCGACGGCAGCGGAAAATCTACCTGCGCTGCAACCCCTAAGTTTTCGCTCAAACCTATTTTTAACCACTGCGACATACCCGGCGATTGCACTAGCACCACTTCTTTGTCGAACGGGCTTTGCAATGGGTTTATTTTTAACAGCTGGTGGAACTGCGCTTGCAGGGCTTCCATCCGGTTTGATTGAATAATATTTAGCATATAACACTGGCCTTGCTTGAGATAAAACCAGTGTAAGATATTTTCAATATTAGGGGTAGCTATTCACTGAATTTGGTTCTAATAAATCAATACGTTAGTCATTAAACAGTCAAAAAGCCCATCAGTGATGGGCTTTGCTTTAATTTAGTTACTAACCCTAAACTTTAACTTAAAAGTCAGCGGTAAGTGTAACTGCTGCGGTGCGTGGCGCCCCAATGTAATAAGTAGCGCCGTTACCAGTACCACCTGCTAAGTAGCTTTTGTCAGTAACGTTATAAACAACAAACGATACGTCAATGGCTTTAAACGGACCTGCATCTACGTCAGTTGAATAACCTGCATTAAAATCAAGTACGGTGTAGCCGTCTACTTTATTACGCGTGCGAGTGTCTTCGTCTTGCCATGCACCTAAGCGCTCACCAGTGTATTTAGCCGATAAACCAACACGAAAGCCATCGCTAAAGTAATCGGTAGATACCACAAATAAATCTTCTGATGAATCTATTATGCTGTCGCCTTTTCTAAAGCTCGGTGCTACCTCATTACCACTTTCATCTCTTAATATTACACCCTGTGAATCGTATGCATTTGGATCATCGGATGAATACTCAGAACTGCTATTAGTATACGACGAGTACACGCTCCAGCTTGGTGTTAACATATAGCTTGCTGCAAGCTCAAGCCCATTTGAGTCAATACCCCCTACATTTACGTACGAGCCATTTGTACCAATGGTGTAATCAATGCCGTCTGTGCCACTACCAGGGGCAATAAAGGTAATGCGGTTATCAAACTTAACACTGTAAGCCGTTGCTGTAAGGGTTAATCTGTCGGCTTGGTAACGTACACCAAAGTCGATGTTGTCGGCAGTTTCTGGCTCTATGTTTGTAAGTGTTGAGCTATCTCGCTCAAGCACACCGTCTTTTATTGCTGAAAAATTCTCGCTGTAACTAGCAAATAATTCTGTGCTGTTATTTAGTTGATACAATACGCCACCGCTAAATAACACGTCTGAGTCGCTATCTACTTTATCTGATCTTTCGTTAGCAAAGTGGTCATACTTTTGTAATTCAACTAAATACTGTTTTGCACCAATATTTAATGTTAAGTCACCAAAATTAATCGAGTCTTGTAAGTACCATTTGAATGTATCGGTATCAAAAGTGTTTTTGTATTGTGTCCAGTAAGGCGTGCTATCAAAGTGATGATAAATACGCGCGTCAATTACTTTGTGCCAATCACGCGACTCGTCACGCTCGCTTTGCTCATACCAAAAGCCCGCTTCGATATCGTGATCACCAAATGTAGCTTGGTAATTTGCCGTTACACCTAAACGATCTTTGTTGTAATGCGTATGGCGGTAAGACATAACCGGCGTTGCTGTTGCATCGTAACACGCAGGATTTAAACCAGGACCCGACTCCCATGGCCAGCTCAAACTTTGCGTACAATCGGCATCTGGTGCAAGCGGGTTGCCTTCACTATCAGCAAAACCATAAGAGCCTGCATTAGTGCCACCCTCGGTTGTTGGGTCACCATTTTCATCAACAGGTGTTGTTAAATAAGGTGGGATCCAATCGCCGCGACCTGAATTTTTATGATAATAAGGGCTAACAGTTAATAATGAAGTTGGTGAAATAGCGTATTCAAATTTTAAATAGCCTAAGGTATTTTCACGAAGCGTTCCCCAACCTTCTGCAAACATTTGGTCAAAGTGCGGAACTCCCGTCCAATTCCATGTTAGCTGATCCCAGTCTGGAGTTTGTTCAAACTGCTCAAGGCTTACGCTGTTATAGTTTGTCTCGCTTACATCATCGTAAGATAAACGACCAGTAAGTGTTAAATCGTCAAAATTAGATACAAACTTAAGCTCAGCGTGTTGGTTGTCTTTGCCCCCATTACTGCCTGAACCAATCCAGCGGCTTGTATCTGTTTGCGAGTAACTTACGTACGCTTGTGTGTTATTAAAAACAGTGCCTGTTTCGTGTTTAATATAATAACGCGTGGCATCGTGGCTGCCTGATGTATAAGCAAAGGTAGTGCCTTTTTCAAGGCTTGGGTCTTTACTTACAAAGTTAAATGTCCCGCCTAGTGCTTCAAGTGAAGCCGACTTAATATCAGACGTACCTTGACCTACTTCTACTGTTGCTAAATTTTCGCTCTCCAAGTAACGGTTAGCTTTAGCACCACCGCCGTAATTAGAGCCACCATTGGGAATGCCATCAACGGTCATACCTAATTGTTGTTGGTTTCCATCAATACTAAAACCACGCATAGTGATTGTAGTAGACCAATCGTCGCCACCAAATGCATCACCTTCGTTTATGCTAATCCCTGGTAAATTATCAATAACCGATAATATGCTCGATACCGAACTTTGTTGCTCAAGCATTGCAGGCTCAATAACATTGTTAGCGTAGCTCGTTGGTTTAGCAACCACGGTTACTTCTTCTATGGTGTTGTCGTTAGCATAAGTAGATGTTGATACCGCCATAGCAATAGCCATGCTCAATAGCGATTTGTTTTTTAAAGCGTACATTGTTGTCCCGTTTAGTTTTAATTATGAAATATGAAAACGAGCACAGTATGGATTTTAAACATGACAACGAGGATGAACTTTATTTACATAAAGGTTAAACAAATATGGAAGATTTATGGCGGGAATATGTACAAAAAAAGACACTCAAAGATTTAACTTTGGGTGCCTTAATAACTAAATATAATATTTAGCTGTTACTTCAATTCAGCTAGCATTTCATCGCTGTAAGGTACTAACTCTTCACCGTTTGCAATTTTGCTAATGTAATCTGGGTTTGCGATAAGTGGGCGACCAATAGCGATTAAATCAAACTTAGCATCGTTAATTGCTTCTTTTGCTGACTCAAAAGTATAGCTGCCTACGCCTACTAATGTACCTTTGTAGCCTGCACGTAAAAATTCAGACGTCGTTTTACCTTCAAGCGACTCAAACGTTGAACTGTCGTCAAAAATACCGCCGTGTAAGTATGCTAAATCTCTCTTCTCAAGCTCTGGTAATAAGTAATCAAATACCGCTTTATCACGGTTATCTTCGCTCATATTAAAATAAGCACCCGGTGTAACACGTAAAGCAGTACGCTCATTACCTACAGCGGCGATAACTGCATCGGTTACTTCTAGTGCAAAACGCGACATATTTTCAGGCGTTTGACCGTATTCGTCGCTGCGTGTATTTGCAGCGTAATGTAAAAACTGGTCAATCAAATACCCGTTAGCACCGTGAATTTCTACCCCGTCAAAACCCGCTTCAATCGCATTTTCTGCCGCTTTTGCGTAATCAGCTACTAGGCCCTTAATGTCATCTATAGTCGCTGCTTTTGGTGTGATGTATGTAAGCTCACGCATACGAGGTACAGAGCCTTCAACGCCAATTGCCGATGGTGCCAGTACATCGCCATCAAAAAAGTGAGGATGTGCAACACGGCCAACATGCCAAAGCTGTGCAAACATTTTGCCGCCATTAGCGTGCACTGCATCAGTTACTTTTTTCCAACCTTGAATTTGCTCACTGGTAAATAAACCCGGTGTATTTGGGTAACCTTGCGCATCTGGACGAATAATAGTTGCTTCGCTAATAATTAAACCGGTTTCGGCACGGCGAGCATAATATTCAACCATATCTTGTGTTGGCACTAAGTTATCGTCAGCCATACAACGCGTTAATGGTGCCATAAGTACGCGGTTTTTAAGCTCAATCGTATTATTTAGTTTAAACGGAGCAAGTAGATCAGTAGTCATTTTTCAATCCTTCATTAAGTATATGCTTACTACAATGTGGCCTTTTTACAAACATTCAAGCTTATTTTGAATGATCGCTCAAATTAGTTGTGACTTATACTGTTCAATATACAAATTAGATCTGCATTGCTGAAATTAAATAGCAACTTTTCAACACTCTGTCATATAACTCGATATACTTGTGTGCATATAATTTAGATATAGTAATTAAGAGTGAGCTAATTATGACAACGCCAAATTTAAGCGAAGAACAAGCTGTAATTTTAGGGCTTGGGGCAAAAAAACGCCTAGCCTATATGTTCGAAACCGTACAACAATTTAAACAAGTATGGATTTTAAACGACGATGATGGCTGCGTTATGCTTGCCAACGAAGATGACGACTGTGTGCCAGTTTGGCCAACTCGCGAATTTGCAGAAGCATGGGCAACTGGCGAATGGGCTGGCTGCAGCGCTAAAGCAATTCCACTTGCTGACTGGTTTAGTCGCTGGACACCAGGCCTTGAAGAAGATGACCTACTTATTGCAGCCTTCCCTACAGAGGAAGACGACGGCACGATATTGTTTTCAGACGAGTTTGAAAAACAATTAAAAGCACCGAAGAAAAAATATTAAGGTTCAAAGCCTAAATACTCAGAGTTATTAATTTATAAACGCGGCACTTAATTTAGTGCCGCGTTTTTATTGGCAATTTCTAAAATCCAAATAAGCCTGCGTAATAGCATCTGGATTTTCTACTTGCGGATAATGCCCAAGCTCTACAAACTCTTGTACGCGCGCATTCGGAATAAGCTTTTTATAATGTTCAATCATGTGCTTACCAGAGATAGGATCTTCTGCGCCTGCTATAAACGTAAGTGGTATATTGCTATTTATGATGGCACCAACCCAGCGTTCTCGGTTTTGCTGCCTCTGCTTTATATAGCTAATGAGTTTAGGCATAACGGCTAAACCATCTTTATAAATTAGCAACTCCCAAAGTGTGTCTACCACTTGTTTTGAGGGCGGTGTACTTTTACTAAAAATAGTAACTAAATTATTGGCAAATTTTTGTTTATTCATTAATTTTGGCACTATCCAACCTAGCTTTGAAAGTAAAAGCTTTTGTATAAATAATGGTTTATGCACCTCAGGAAATAACCCACCATTTAAAAAACACACGCTGTTTATTTTAAAGTCACTTTGGCTAACCACTTGCCTTGCTAATAACTCTTGAGCCACTGTATCGCCATAGTCATGAGCTAAAATATGTACGTCATTAATATTTAACGTTTTTAAAAATTGGGTATATAAGTCGGCTTGTTCGGTAATTTTATAAGTAGCGTTTATTGGTTTATCTGACAAACCAAAACCTAGCATATCGAGCGTAATTACAAAATAATGTTCACTAAGCGTTTGCCACATACCTTCCCAATCCCAGCTAGCACTTGGAAAGCCATGTATTAAAAGCAGCGCAGGCTTAGTTATATCACCAGCTATTTTTGTAAATATTTGATGGCCAGAAATATGAGTGAATTGGCCCTGCGATTGCCACTGTTGAAGAGAAAACATATATTAGCTTTATTTTTATTATCTATTTGTTAGTTTTATCATAGTGGTAATTAATAAAGGAAATAAAACCAATGTATAAATTTGCATTGGCTTATTAAACGTTATTTTAAAATTTAATAGTGTAATCTACATAAACTCGGTGGTCGGCTCTGTCGCCTTTAACACCATCAACGCTGCCTGATTTTTCGGTTGTATAATCTACAAATAACCAGCGCAAACTTAAGCCTTTTATTTTCTCAACTTTATAGCGCGTATCTACAGCCCAATATTTTTCATCAGCTGTGCCAGCTAACTTACCCAGCGCAGAGTTTTCAGCATCGCTACCGCTTGTGTAGTAAAACTTTGTTGTTAAACCTGGCGATACTGCTTTTAAATCAATGCCAAAACGTGCCTGCCACGTTGCCTCGTTTTGATTTGTTAAATCGGCACCAATCAATGAGCGAGTTGGAAATGGGTTTGTACCATGATCGCCACTAAAGTTATCTTCAATCCAAGCATCACTTACCTTAGTAAATGCCGCACCTACACTCCAAATATCTTTTTTCCAATCAGCATCTAAGTAATAGGCAAATCCATCGTTTTCACTTTTAGTTAAACCTGTTAAAGCATCAGGTGCATCCTCATCATCTAAATCACCGCCCTCTGCACCTGTCACAAATAAATCACCATCATCTTGTGAGGTAAATATGCCAGTTGAAAGGGTTAACTTACTTTGCTCAAGTTTAATGTCGTAACTGATTTTTAATCCCATTTTACTTAGATAATTGTGCGAATTTAAATATTCAGCCTCTAATGTTATGTTGTCTTTTTTATGCGTAGCACCTACGCCCCAAATTACGCTAATGGCGCCAGCTGCCGATTGGTCGGTAGAAAAGTCTTCCCATCTTTCATCATGTCGACGGCTCCATTTGTCGTATACGTAACCATATAATTTAGTGTTGCCGATTTTATAGTCGCCAAAAACACCTCGAAAAGTATTAGGAATAGCACGGCTGCCTGAGCTTTTTAAAAGCATACTTTTGGTTTTTTGCCCACCTACTTTAACGTGACCGTTTTTGCCCAATTTAAAATCTAAAAAATATTGACCAAATTTAGAAAAGCTATCGTCTACTCCACCACTCTCATTACCTGCTGGTAAAATATTACCTGCGGCTGAACCTGTAGAGTTAATATTCATTACGGTGTAAGTCGATACACCCACACTCAATAAATCATTTATATAACCTGATGTGTAATTGAGCTCTATACCTTGAGCAAAAGTTGAATCGTCACTTGCGTCGTTATCGTAGTCACGGTCGAAATAAATTGATCTAAGTTTTAAATTAAATTCATCTTGTTCTGTCAGCCCATTAACAGCAGCATACGAAGGAATAGAAATGCATGTTAATACTGCGCCTGTTGCCGCAAGTAATTTAGATACTCGGTGAGCCATAGTTATCTCCGTTACCTTGTTTTTTAAGTTTTTACTGTGCAGCACATAGGGATGTGTATGCTTTTTGACCTACACGGCAAACATGTCATAAGGTAATTACATTTCAAGTAATTACCTTTCTTTCATGCTAATAAATATAGAACAATATAAATTTATAATGTTTTAATTTTTATATTATAAAATAGTAAGAGTTTGTTTTATTTCGGATGAATTGTAAAAATTGGTAAAGATTACCTCTTGCTCACTCGTATCTAAGTCGCTAATTTTATTTAAAAAAGCCTCATAATATTAACTAAATTTTACTTGATTTAAACTTACCTAAGTAAAGTTATGAGCAGCTGATTTCTTCTAAAAATCAATAGGCACAAAAACCAGCGCCTTTTGCTACTACTTTTGTTGGTATCTATAAAGTGATGCAGAATTTATAAATTATTATATTTATATGTATTTTAATTTTATCTTGAGGCTTAAAATCAACTTTTTAGACTCCCCCTACTCTAAACCTCTATAAAATATATACATTCCAATTAATAACAAAGTTGTGTCTTGAATAATAGGTGCTATATTTATCACGTTATTAAAATAGAAACACACTTACTGCGACTCATGAAAAAGGATTAATTAATGATTCAAGCACGACCGGTTAATAAAGGGTTATTAATCTCACTGCTTCCTCACGTCATTTTATTAGTTGCGGGCATTATACTTACCTACTTTGCTCATATTAAACACCAAGAAGCCATAAAAAATAAAATAAACAATGCGCTTGATAACCGCCTATCATCGCTTTCTACAGGTATTAACAGTAGGCTCGATTTGTATCAATATGGGCTATTTGGTTTAAAGGGCTTTGTACATGGGATAGGTGCAAATAACTTAAACTATCAAGCCATAACTAACTACTCTGGGAGCCGTAACTACGCTAAAGAATTCCCTGGAGCTAATGGTATTGGCTATATAAAAAAAGTTGGCGTTGAGCAATTAAATAAATTTTTGAATGATGCAAAAAACGATAGACCCGATCAGACATTTAATTTGAATACACTCGTAGCGACTAGTGATGAGCATTTTATAATTCAATATATTTTTCCTGAGCAAAAAAACTTACAAGCAATTGGATTAGATATTGGATCTGAGAGCATACGCAAACAGGCAGCACTAAATGCTGCCATAAATAATACAACCCAATTAACGGCGCCACTG
This sequence comes from Pseudoalteromonas sp. SR41-7, assembly GCF_014163935.1. Lineage (NCBI taxonomy): Bacteria > Pseudomonadati > Pseudomonadota > Gammaproteobacteria > Alteromonadales > Pseudoalteromonadaceae > Pseudoalteromonas > Pseudoalteromonas sp. SR41-7. Next base: position 350,169 of record NZ_JACJEF010000004.1, read on the forward strand.
ACTTTAGTACAAGCGAATAAACTCTCGCAACAAGGCTTTTTAATATTAGTGCCAATATATAAAACCATTACTATTTCTGATAATAAAAAACAGCGCCTTAATGAGCTTTTAGGTTGGGCATATTCGCCGTTGTTAATTGATAAAATTTTAGACTCACTTTCACACCTTGATGAAAATCAACTAACGATAAGTGATATCAATAACAATACTGAGACTGATTTTTTTAGTTATGGCATAAAAAGCAAAACTAACGATTATCAATTAACTAAAATTATAAAATTAATGGGTAGAACGTGGAAAATTACCATTGATGCCTCAGACGCCTTTATTTATAACCTTCATCTCCCTAGTCGGTATCAAGCTATTGTTAATGGCTCTTTCGCCACTATTGGCTGTATGTTTGTAGTTTTTTTAATGCAATTGTTTATTTTTAGAAGAAACCAAAGAATTAAGAGAAAAACACTTCAGGCTAAAAAAAATAAACTCGCATTGCAGCAAGCAAATTTAAAACTAGAAAGCGAAGTTAAACAACGTACGCAAGAAATAGCCGATATGAGCATGCTCCAACAAAGTATTTTAAACAGTGCTAGTTATTCAATTATAGCGACCGACACAAACGGCTTAATCACTCTATTTAATCCCGCCTCAGAAAAGTTATTAGGCTACAAAGCGCAAGATGTTATTGGCATTAAAAACCCTGGCATATTTCATTTAAAAGAAGAAATTATAAAAAAAGCTAAACTACTTAGTGCTGAATTAAATAAACCTGTACCCCCTAGTTTTGAAGTATTTATCCTAAAAGCAACAGCAACAGAGCCAGATATTAATCAATGGACATATATTTCTTCTACAGGCGAGCAAATACAAGTTAATTTAAGCGTCACTTCGTTGTTAAATAACGAAGGAGATACCGTTGGCTACTTAGGTATTGCTTACGATTTAACAGAACAAATTGACCACGAGCAAGCCCTTGGTCACTCAAAAGAACTTGCTGAGCAAGCATCGCAGGCTAAGTCTGAGTTTTTAGCAAATATGAGCCACGAAATACGAACCCCGATGAACGGTATACTTGGCACATTACAACTATTACAAGAACAACCGCTTAATGAAAAATCAAAAGAGTATTTAAAAAAATCACTGTATTCAACTCGAGCACTCACCACCATTATTAACGATATTCTTGATTTTTCTAAAATAGAGGCTGGCAAGCTCTCATTAGAGCATAAGCCTTTTGATTTTTTTGAACTTATTCATCACTTAGAGTCAGACTTAGGTGTGCAAGCAACAGATAAAAACATTTACCTTAAATTTGTGATTGATATAGAGCACAAGCATTGGGTGGGCGACCCAGTTAGACTCAGGCAGGTATTTTTAAACTTAATATCTAACGCGATTAAGTTTACATCTCAAGGTGGCGTTACAGTAACCTTTAGGCTAACTGAGGAAAGCAGAATATGTTGTTGTATATCAGACACCGGAATTGGAATTTCTGAGCAAGCAATTGATCGATTGTTTGAGCGCTTTGAACAAGCTGAGCAATCAACCACGCGTGAATATGGTGGTACGGGCCTTGGCTTACCCATCACTAAATCATTAATAGGCCTTATGAATGGCGAAATTAAAGTAACAAGCCAGTTAGGTTCAGGGAGTCAGTTTTATGTGTACTTACCATTAAAACAAGCGCAGGTGGATGACAGCACATTAACAACCAAAAATATTGAGCTTCCTGACCTATCTGGAAAAATTATTTTATTAGCTGAAGATAATAAAATAAATCAGCTTGTTGCAGCTGCGATGCTTGAACCAACTAAAGCCACCATTATTATTGCCAACAATGGTTTAGAAGCGATTTCATTATACGAGTTACACAAACCAGACATTATTTTTATGGACATTCAAATGCCAAAAATGGATGGTCTTCAGGCATGTAAAAAAATTAAGGCGCTTAATAGCGAACAAATTGTTATTGCATTAACTGCTAATGTTTTTACAGAACAAAAAGAAATATACAGGCAGCTATTTGATGGTTACGTTTCAAAACCAATCGAAAAACATGAACTTGTCGGCATGTTATCGACACTTTGCTTAGTAAATAATTAGTCATTCTGAGGGCATTAAAAAACCCAGTTATTGTTACCTTTCGATATTAATAACTGGGCTCTAAGAATAATGGGGGAGAGGGATTCATAGAAAACCAATAAACCATTGTTTATAAAAACAATACCTTTAAAAATAAAATAAAGGAATACTAATAGGTATACTAAAAGCTATTTATCTTTAAAAATAACCATGACTGCCACAAAATTCTGAACACCCTCAACGCCCTCGCTGAGCTTGCTCTACCCTTCCCAAGCATCTAATAACCTAGTAACCTTAGCATCTATAGATGATATGTCTTCCTTCATAGCTTTAATCTCACTGATATCATCAAAAGTTCTCTTTTTAAGTTCGTATTGCTCTTGCACTTTTGTATCTTTAGAAATCAACTTAGGATTTTTCCTAGCGTAATTTATTAGCTTTTCAATATATTTAGATTGGGATATTTCATCCGCGTCACTAAGCGCCTTTAGTTTATCACGCGCTGATCTAGACACCTCCAGCTGAAGTTTACACACTTTATTAGATGTATTTTTTAAGCCTCTTTCATAGCTTTTCCATGCTTTATAGAGCTTATCAAGGTTAACTTTTTGACTATCTTGATTATCACTTATACGTTTTATTTCATCTCTAATAAAGCTATCTAATGTGGCATCTGGAAATTTAAAATAATTACTGTAACTGTCATAGCGGCATGCTAGCCAGTTACGCAAGTCTTCGTTATCTTCCTTGACCCAAGTCAAAATTTTCTTGTTATAAATCCAACCTGTCATTAGTTCTTCCTTGTGTTTGGTGTTTGTAGATTTCATCCAAGACAATAATTTAATACCTATTAGTTAGCAAATATTTCTTTGAATTTTTGCATTTCAATTAGATTCTAACTTACGCATTAATTAGCGTTTAAATACAGTACCAGTTAGTGACTTACTTTAACTCCAATTAAACACTAATTAGATGTTTTATTTATTCAATAAAATAACACCCTGTTATTGTGTTTATTCAAATGATTTGCTCTACTACTAGGTATCAACATCCCAAATAGAAGCAGTCAAATGAATGAGTTTTTTAGTTTAACAACTAATTTATCTCCACATACAAAGTGGATATTAATCCGCTTAATTACAGGGAGAATAATTGGAGACGAAGTATCTAAAAATGACTTAATCAAATTAGGGTGTCCACACAATAAATTTAAAAAAGTGCTAGAAGAGCTACAAGAAATTAATGCAATATCAAAACTCGGATCTGAGCATTTTAAGCGTGGAAGACCAACACTTTCATATAGTTTTATCTACGATAAACCCAACGATGTTAGTAAATTAATATCTAGCGAAATGCTGGCAAAGCTCGAGAAATTTAAACTAAGGGTGCCTGTTAGATTAGTATGGTCTTTCTTTGCATTAAACCAAGATGAACATGGGTACATAGAAGGCTTTACAATGGCAAGTATAGCTAAAGCATGTGGGTTAGAATCGCCTCAGCTAAAAACGGCTATAAAGCTACTTAAAAATGGAAACTTAATAAGCCAGCCAGTAACAGGATGTACGATCAAAAAATATCACAGTTTAAAGCCAAAAGTAAGAAAAGGCTTAGTTGGTAGTGAAGCTAATAATTTAAAACGTAGTTCTGTATTTAAAATAAAAAAAGGCAATAAAGCATCTAATATATACCTGATGGTTATCCCTTTAATAATCTCACAAATTAAGAATAAAAAACCTAATTTATACACAGCGGTATTTTTACCATTATTACTCGATTCACCTCATAGAAGAGAATCTCTTTTTATGGAGTTACTTCGTCTTGAAAATAAGTGGTTAGATAGTGATACCAAGCAAAAAGATGAAATTCAATTTTTGAAACAACAGCCGACTCAAGTTTTCGATTACTTCGACGATGTTCTATTCAGGTTAGCTTCTTACGGTTTATTACGCTTACTGAATAAGACGGGACATGTACTTAAGCCTATTTCAGAAGAAGATGCTTTCAATCAGATTTTAAGTCCTGCAAACTTTGAGTTCATGGCAGCTATTCATGGCCGTTTAACCTCTGTGCTAATAGGAAGTTTCGCGAACCTACTCATTCATTATATTTTATTCAACTTATATCAGAATAAATGTGATAGCACCCTCCCTACAATCCCTAGCAAACAAGAATACTTATCATGGGTAACTAGCTTGGGTTGTACAGATAAAAATATAGATATAGAACTCATAAAAACCCCGACTAAAGCTGTATATCCAGATATAAGTTCAATTGAAAATTTAGTTATCTCTTCTAGTATCGACTTTAGTGATAAAGTTAATATTACCAATATGAACGTAGATTTTAGAGACCCAAAATCCAATTTAGAATCTGGTAAACACCCCGTATTTCAATGCGTCCCTGATTCCTTTGCACACTTTTATAGAGCAGTCATAACTTCAGAGTGATTATAAACACGTTAAACAGCACCCCAGTAGCACATTATTAAAAATAGGTATAACAAATCTGATTGATCTTTTTTCTTTAAATTTCGGTTTGGTAATATTTATAAGAGTTACTAGTAACGAAGTCATTATCACAACAAATACCAATTAAAAAACTACGACTCATACACCTGATATGAACCAATACATAACAGGAGAAAGATAATGACTAACCCAACCCAATACCCAGTAACAACAAACCCTACATACAAGCAATATCAAACACTCGCTAGAGTAGATCAGCGACTAGTTATTCCCTACTTAAATGCTATTGAGAAAGTAATGCATGCTGCATGTAGTGAACATAAAAGAACGTTTGCAGTCAGAATTGATTTAAGGCTACCTGCTTATTCAAATACAGTTGATTTAGATAGCAATAAAATTATTACACGATTTATTGCTTCTCTTGAGGCGCAGATTAAAGCAGATACAAAACGTAAAGTTCGTGATGGTAAAACTCCACATCCATGTAATATTAGATATATTTGGACTAGAGAGAAGGACGAAGCTCACCATCAGCATTATCATCTTGTACTGTTTTTCAATAAGGACCGGTACCACTGTACGGGTAAAATAAATATAGAAAGCGATAACTTGTTTACCCGAATAGCTAAGGCCTGGGCAAGTGCGTTGTCCTTAACGCTGAATGAAACGATGGAATTAGTTCATTTGCCTGATAATGCACACTATTACCTTGACGCTAATAACCCTAATTTCGCTCAAAACTTCCATGCTCTTTATTGTCGAGTAAGTTACTTCGCCAAACTTAATACTAAGCATTACGGCTTAGGGCAGCGTTGTTTTGGTTATAGTCAGAGGTGATACTTTAACTAAGACCTGTGCTTCTCATAAATTGTTCTAACGCGCTTTTGAGACCTTCAACTAGCTAAATAAACTCAAACCCTTAGTATATAAGGGATGGTAAGTTCCCAAAATAGCATTACGAGAAGCGCTATTTACGCTACAAAAGCAAAAAAAGAACGCACTGCATAAATGCGTTCTTTGTTTACTTCTAATCAAATAAACTCGCTACTCCAGCCAACAAGCCACTAGCAAGAGCTAATGGCACTGTAACAGGTGCAGATGCCACACCTAACCCAACTACTATCGCACCAGATACAGCAGCTCCTGCTACAGCACCAGAGCTTACAGCAATAGCCGTTCGTCCGAGTGACGGCTCACTACTACCGGTTATCTGTTTAGATACTTCATTTCCTACTACACCGCATGTAACGGCTTTTTCTAACGACATAACAAACTTACTCCTATTATATGTAATAAATTTATAGCTCTAACTCTTCAAAGTCTTTATCGATTTCCTCCTGAGTTATTCCAATATAACGCAGTGTCGTTGCTTCAGAGCTATGGCGAAGCATTTTCATTACACGGGCGATGTCTTGGGTTTTGTGATAGAGGTGGTAACCTCGTGTTTTACGCATTGAGTGAGTACCTAGCTTTAAATTAAGCTCTTCACCCACCAGCGCAAATGCTCTTGTAACAGCCCTGCGTGACAAGGGCCGTGTTATTGAACTTTTAGATTGTTGATTACGATACGATTGAAATAGGTAAACATGGTTGGGGTGAGTTACGCGTACTTCATGGATAAACGCTAATGCTTTCTGATTTAACTTAATCTCTGCTAGCTTGCCTGTTTTACTCTCAAATATAATTAACCTGTCGTTTTGTATATCCGTAAATTTAACAGACAATAAATCAGATATACGCAATGCTAAGTTCAAACCTATATTCCAAATATGGCTCATTTGCTTAGAACACCGCTTTTCGAGCAAGTAACTAATTAACTTAACTGTATCAAGGTCCTTAATCGCTTGTACTTCAGCCATTACCAACTCCTTAATCAGTTGTAATACTGACCTGGTAGCAACCCGTGTTGTAATAATCAACAAAGTTAGCCACAAACAAGGTTAAAAGGTCCTTCCCCTCTCGTTCACTCAACCAGCCCACCAGCATGTGATATACCCGCTTAATCACAAAGCACACATCAATCTCTTTTACTAATTCAGAATCAGGTCGGCCCTGGTATGAAAAATCAGTAATGTATATAAGCTCCCAACCAATACCCCGTTTTTCTAGCCTTACCTCAACAGGATGAAATCCACCGGCTTTAGCACTGTAGTCTTTATCACGAAAATTAATAGTTAGCGCCTTAGCACATCCTACCGACTCCCCAGCTTTAGCAACTGCATTAACGATCACACCAAACAATGATTCTGGCACGTTTAATCCTGGCACTTGCTTTATTTTAATAGCCATACCCTACTCCCTTTAAATTAAGCCATGCTCAGCGAATGAATAACTGGTTTCACCAATGATAATGTGATCGACTATCGAAACATCAATTAGGTTAAGCGCCTGCTGTAATTTGGTGGTAATAAGCTTGTCAGCTTGAGATGGTGTACTTACGCCTGAAGGATGATTGTGCGCAAGTATTACAGATGCTGCATTTAGCGCTAATACTTCTTTAACCACCTCTCGCGGGTATACGCTTGCTGCGTTAATAGTCCCCCTAAATAACTCTTTGTATTCGAGTATGCGGTTTTGGCTATCTAAGAACAGGACGGCAAAAACCTCATGCTCAATCAACGCCAGCTTATGCCTTAAATATTCTTCACTGTCTTTCGGACATGTTAAAGCCCCATGCCTAAATTGCTTTTGAGCGATTATGTAAGCAGCAGCTTCAAGTATTTGTTCATCACTTACTGGGTGATCGAATTCGTATAGTGACTTGTTATTTTGCATTGTTATGCCCTCTTAATGGTTTATGCAAAATAGTGATGTATATGTCTAACGCTTTTGTTTCGTCTCAGTAAAAAATTACTACCCCCGGAAAGGATATGTACTAATAACCTGACCGGAGAAATCCCATGCGTTTAATCAAATTAAAAGAAGTTTTACATATCACAGGCTTAAGCCGTTCAACTGTATATCGCTTTATGAGCGCTGGTGGATTCCCAATGAAAGTTGAGTTAGGTGGTAACTCTGTAGCCTGGGTAGAAAGTGAAGTTGAAGAATGGATAAGTGAAAAGATTGGGAAAAGAGACAATGTTATATAATTTATTGGTATTTGTGCCTTTAATTTAGCTAACCGCTAAATTAAAGGCACAAATCAATAAAAGATATTATTGGTTCTTAAGAACTTTTACATTAAATGATTTTTTTAATTAATACTTTCCAAAAGGTAGCTTGAATTAACTCCTTTTTTTCTGCCGATTTAGTTTCTGCTTTCAATTGTTCCTTAATATCATTGAAAATACTCTTCATTTGCTCTTTATCACCAAAGCCAATTTCATTTTTTAATATGTAATTCACAGCTGATAACATTGCAGCGGTAACACTAGCAGCTACAGCTGCAGCTGCAGCATCGATAACTCCTGTTGGTGGAAGAAAAGATTTTGCTATCAGAAATAAGTTCATACCAACTTGCTCAGCAGCAAATGTTCCAATGAATGAGATAGCGTTAGCTTTACCAATCATCTCACCTGTGTATAAATAACCTAATGAACCAATAGCTACCGCTTGAGCCCCAAGAATATACGCAGCACTGCCGGGAATAAATGCAGCACCTGCTGCTGTTGCTGTCGCTGTTGAAATTATTGCAAGAGCCTTTTTGCTTTTATCTTTTAATTCTTTAGCAAGTAATAAATCTTTACCTTGCTTTTCCAAAAATACCAACACGTCATCTCTAACTGTATCAATCCCTTTGAGTGTTTTTGGTCGACCATGATTATCAACCTCAATTTCAAATTCTTGACCTCTAAATATTTCTTTATCTTTAGGATCATAACCACGTGAAACTACTGGATAAATCTCCTCCTCTTTTGAAAGTCCTAATTGATCTTTCCATTGTGCTATTACACCTGATAAGTTTTCCTCAGAGAAAGTGTCTGCCTTATTAAGAACAATAAAAACTGCTGTTGATTTTTCTCGTAAATCTTCATAGTGTTTCTTCTGAGATTTATCAGCAGAGCCTGACAATACTAAAATACCAATATCCACACCATCATCTAGCATTTTTATAGTTTCAGCTGAATTTTCACTAACAATATCATCTAATCCAGGTGTATCAGCTATAGAGATGTTTTCTCCTAACTTTTCAAATTTTACTTCTGTAGTCTCACCTGATTTTGCGTTTACACTGAATAAAGGATCTGTCATTTCACGGTCAAAGAAGGCATTTAAAAAAGAGCTTTTACCTGCGCTCACCTTACCTAAAACCAGTACATTCAATGTTGAATCAAGTTTAGTTTTAAAATCATTAAACATTTCATCAACTTTCGCATTCAAATCTTTTTCATTATAATTTTCCATATTTACTCCATTTTATTTAAATTACTATTTTCTTAAATGAATAATAGCGCTTTATATTTACCTTTTTAGATCACAAGCTTGCAAAGTAGCAGCTCACTCTAATACCACTTAACTTCATAACCCCATTGACGACATCAGTTCATGTTCACTCACAACTTCAGGCGTTACTACCGCATCTCTTAGCATGGTTTTCTTTGCGAGTAGTTTGTCTAGGTTCACATCAAACGAATCATATTCTGGGTGTAAAAGGCAGGGTAAGTGAATAAACACAGGCTTTTTTTGACCAATACGATAAACACGATCTGTAGCTTGCGCTTCTTTTGCGGGGTTCCAGTGGCGTTCTAAGTGAACTACATGGTTTGCACCAACAACCGTTAAGCCAACACCTGCCGCTACAGGCGACATAATTATAATGTTAAAGCCTTCTTCTGCTTCAAAGTCAGTGATCATCCCTTTACGAGATAGCTGATCTTTTTTTGTAGCAATCGCTTTGCTGTCTCCGTTAATAACATGAATGTTTAGCTCATAAATTTTGTCTAAGCATATTTTAAGAACAGCCTGAAGCTTTTTAGTCGTCGCAAAAATAATTACTTTCTCTTGTTTGTTTTTTATATCTGACAATATATCTAACAACATACGCAACTTTTCAGACTCTTGTAAATTACGCTGTGCCTCTTTGGCATTATTAGGTGGCTGTTTAAAAACCTCATCAAGCCTTGGATGCAAACTAACAGCTCTTAATTGCTGTAGTACTGTTAAAGCATGGCCGCCGCCCTGCTCTTTTGCTTTCTCCTTTCTATAATCTTCAACAATTTGGTTGTAGCCAAGCAACTGACCTCCGGTCATATTACGAGCTAACTCTGGAGCAAATGCCATATTGTCAGCCAAGTCTTTATGAATACCTGTTTTTATTGTTTTAGTAGGCATTCCGGTTAGCTCGTCTTCCTTGGTTCGGCGTAACATAAACTGCCCAGCAGCATTACGTAAATCGTTACCAACTTCTAAACGCACCTCTGCTTTTTCTTCCTCATTAGCACTACTTATTGGCTTAATCCAGCGCTCTCTAAAATAGCCCCAATCGCCTAATAGCCCTGGTTGCGCTGTATCCATTAAACACCAAAACTCGCTTAAACTATTTTCAACAGGAGTACCTGTAGCTAGTAATTTAAAATCAGCTTTTAGTGCTTTAGCTGCACGTGTTGCTTGAGTATTTGGGTTTTTAATATTTTGAGCTTCATCAAATATTACAATTCCCCAGTCAATAACACATAATGAAAACTGATAGTCTCGGAGTGTTTGGTAGGTAGTAATAACAACACGTCTATCCATATCTAAACGCTTTGTTGCTGCATCAGCCCCTACATGCAAAGCGTAACGAATAGATTTATGATCAGCATGCGAATCATTCATTACCGTCGCAAGCTGCATAGACTCTCGCTCAGCCCCTTGAACTTTAAACTCTTTCAAATCCCTTGATGACTGCAGGACTTTAATATCTCTAAATGGTGAATCTTTAAAAGTAGCTTCAACCTCTTGTTCCCAGTTTTCCAATAAACTAAGTGGAGCGACTATTAATATGGGCTTTTCGGATTTATTGCTTTGCTGCTGCATCGACAAGTACTCAGCCAGCATAACTAACGTCATATAGGTTTTACCAAGCCCCATATCATCGGCTAGTAAAGCCCCCTGTACTCTATACATATCATCATGGTTATCTAATTGAGCTGACTTAAGTAACGACATCATCCAGCTAATGCCAGACTCTTGATGAGGGAAAGGTGTTCGCGCTAAATTAGTTCTGTCAAAACTAATAGATCGGTCTAACTGCGCAACTTTATTTACAATGTCTTGATTATGTTCTTCCGCATCTTTTAGTAACAAAGAAACTTGCTCTTTACGAACCTGAGTATCTTCAACTTCAGGTGTATCTGAGTCATTAGAAGGGTTTGCTAAATTTTCTCTTACCTCTGCGAGTGTTTCACTAACGCGCTGCTCATCGCGTATGTCAATTAACTCATCATCAACAACAACACTATCTGCATTTTGCCCTTTAGCTTGCTGGTAACTTTGCTCAAACGATACAACATCTTCCTCGCATTCAAGCAACTTAACTAAGCGCTCTGGTGGCTCACTGTCTGTATTTGTCGAAAACCAGCCATTACTGCCATCGCTGTCTTGACCAAAAGGAATGTGTACCATTTTGCCAATACCAGCAACTCTGAGAGAAAATCCAAGATCGAGGTTTAAAATAGATGCATCTAAAAAAGCTGAAGGGGTTTTAATAAATTCTGCGACTTTGTGTGCAGGAATGGTTCTATTTTGCAGTACTTCTTTAACAGCTTGTTTTTTATCGTCAGTAAGTAAAACAATGCGATCTTTTATTCGCATTACTTGCCCGTCGCCCTGTAACTGAGCTAAGCGATTTTGTAAGTCTTCAGATGATGATCCATCACCAAAGCTTGGGCTAAGCTCTAGGCTACCATCAACCTGTTGATTTGCTGTTACTGTAATTTGTTGTGGTTGTACTAAATCAAATTTATCAAAATGTTTTAAATCTAGTTTTAACCCATCTTTGACTGCTTGCTGTAACTTAGCAACTGCCAACACATTATTTAGCTCAGTGCGGTCATCGGGCGTAAGCGACGAATGTTTTTCTACGGCTAAAACAGCATTAAGCTGCTCTGGCGTCATTAAATATTGTGTTTGCTCACTAAAAAAAAGTATCGGTCCTTTTCTTTTTACTGGATATTTTTGCTGCTCAAATTTTGCAAACAACTGCAGCGAAAAGCTACTTTTAGTTGTTCTACCTTGAATATCAACGTCAAAGTCGTTATTAAAAAAAGGCGGTAACCCTAAAACGTCTGCATCTTCTGGGTCTAATAAACATGCTTGCTCACTATCAAGCCTAAAGCCATTAGGTAGTGTTTCAGCAATATGTCTTTCTTCAAGCATTTTAAGTACTACATGCTGAATAAGCTGACGACTTGCACCCTCACCTTTGTTTAGGCAATGAAATGTAGCTTCATTAGTGGCAAAATTAACGCCATACGAGTCATATACTAAGGAGTATTTATCGTCCGCTAAATGACTATTTTTATTATTAGGCAAAAGCCCTTTTATCAAACTAACAAGTGACATGTATTTTTAAATCCCTTTTTAATATTCCTAAAGTTCATGCTTTTCTCTGAAGTGGGCTACAGCGAACGGCTCCATAACTCTTCAGAGTTTAAGGTGACCCTGCCTTTTGTACGTAAAGAGTAAAGTGCAAAATTTACCTGGTGAACACTTTTGCGAAGCTCAAACTCCTGCGCTAAGATATTAGTAATTGAGTTACTATTTATAGGTTGATGTACATCTAGTACATGCAAAATTAAAGACTCCAGCGATTGAGTGGCTTCCGTTTTTGCTTCTACTTCTACTTCTATTTCTACTTTTTCTTTACTTCCTAAAACAGGTAATCCATACCGACTTATATATCTTCTGTATTCGTCTTTATAAAACAGTTTTTCTAAATCGAGTTCAATACCGTTTTGAGTTAAAAACTCTATGGCCCTGTTTTGCCAAGTTGTAGGTGAGTGAGTTATATCCTTAAAATTACCATTAGGATAAAGTTCTCTAAAATCTTTAGGAAAGCGATGTATTAAATCGGAGCGGGTAAATTCACTGAGTGAATAATCTATTAGCTTTTCACTAGGTAGGCCCATATAAACCCAAAGTTTAAACTCATGTGAACCTTCTACTATGTGGAAGTCTCCACAATCTAGATAAATAATAGAAGTGTGAGTTTCTTGAGATCCACTTAAATTTATATAATTTATTTTAAGGTCATTCCCCAATACAGTCTTTACTGTCTTCGCAGCATTAGTACCGAGCATTAAGCGGGTATTACGCACAAATCCATGTTCATAAAGCCCTTCTAAAAAACGCTTACGTGCGGGGAACATTCTATTTAACGCTTCATCACCGGTGTAATTTGCGTACTCTTCAATAGCGCCTAAAAATAACCGCAAGTCTTCTCTAGCAAGCCAGCTTGTTACTGCTTTTACTCTACTCTCACCAATGGGCTTCCACCACTGGCGGTAATTTGTAGCTGTATTAGCAATACGCGGATCGCCAGCTAAATTCAGTACAAAGTTTTGCCATATTTCACTGGGTGCACCAGCAGAGCGGTCAATAATAATTTCAAGCGCTATGTGCCCTATTCGTTTACCTTCTTCAAAAGGCATAGTGGCAACATCGTGCTTTAAAAGCTCATGCAGCACATCATGTTGCTCACCAACGGGAATTTCTTTCAGTGTATCCAGGTAATATTGCGCGTGGCAAATATCTAAAAAACGCCCTTGCGGCAGCTCGTTTAAGCGTAGTTTTTTTAATTGTTCGCTTAAGTCTAAGTGGTTTTGTTTGGCAAGGTTAACCAAAGCCTTAGGAGCGGTTAAATCAAACAGCCATTTAGCCTGATTAAGCACAGACAAAATTGTGTCGCTTGTATTTTTGCGATCTTTTAAACGTTGCTCTATTTGCTGGTTAAGCCACTGCGTTAATCGATTAAAAATATTGCCATCAACCAGTGCATCAAAATAACGATAAACTAACGAAATTAAATTCATTAACGACGACATACCAAGTTTGGGATGTTTAGCTTGAATGTAATCTATTGTTTCTTCGTTTAATGAGCCTTTTCTTACCTCTTCTTTATCAATCCATAACTGAGTTAAAACACGCACACCTTTGCGTTTAAGTAGTGTGTTTTTTAATTGTGTAATATCTCTGCTTAATACACATTGCCTAACCTGTTGCTCAAGGGCTTTAAATTCTTCACCTTGCCCTGCACCGTCGGCAATTTTCTTTGTTTGTAAAGTCAGGCTATTCCACTGCTGTGAAAATCGCTCCCAGCTAAATTCTGAAAGCTGAGGAATAGGAGGTAAAAGCAACATAATTAAGGCATCTCCAAACGGCTTCTCACCGTTTCATATTCCGCACTAGTAGGCCTGCGAATTGTAAAGCGTATGTCTATTCTTCTGTTAGACCTAAAATCACTTTCTGTTAGCTCTTCAACTACCATTCTTCGTGTTGCCGCATAGCCGCTAACCGAAAAAAGCTTGTTGCCATCTTTATTTTTAATAGCCGCTAAATTATGTTGGTCTGGTAGTAACTTACTCCAAAGCTCCCACAGCGAAATCGCCCTAAAGGTCGATAAGCCCCAATTACCTTTACCCAGCATACCGTTAAAGTTTTTACTGTCGGTGTGCCCTTCAATAAAAATAGTATCAAGAAATTGCTCACGGTTTTCTTTATTTATAACCTCAGCAAGTACCTCACCAATTTCAAGTGCAGTGCCTTCAAACTCTGGGCTTATATTAAACGCTGCGCTATCAAACCCTAAAATATCGTTAGGAATACTTAATACAGTTTTATTTTCACTAACCGTGACTTGTATGCCTCGTTTTCGCAGTAAATCAGCCGCCTCATCTAAAATTGTTTTACGTACTTCTTCGGCTTTGTGCAGCATTTCTAGCTCTTGAGTAAATGCTTGTTGCTTATTTTCAAGCTCTTGTTTGGCTTCTATCAGCTCAACCATCAACACAACAGATGCTAAAACAAATAAAATAAGTAAGCCCGACAAAATATCCGAAAACGACATCCAATAAGGGTTTTCTTCGTCAACACTTACTTGGTTGCTTCTAAATACTCGCATTAGCTACGCTCCAATTCATCCACTAAATTAGTAATTGTGCGTACTGTTCTAAGCATTTGGTCGCTAAATTCACGAGTTGTGGTATTCCAGGTTTCCATACGCTCTTTAACTTGCGTATTTACTTCTGATGAATAGCTACGTAACCACTCATTCGTTTGCTTTTAAATATCAGCTACTTGCTTAGCTAAGGTATTACTTAGCCCTTCAAAAGATGCCTCAACACCACTTATAAACTCAATTTGATGTGTTTTCATTTCGCTAAAGCCGCTTTGAGCTAATTTTGCCGTACTACCAAACTGCTCTGTTGTAGCAACAAGCGACGTTTCAAGCCCTCTTAGCACTTTAGCTTGCTCAATTACGTGATTTGCTAATGCATCGTTCTGAGCAGAAATACCTTTAATTGTGTCGGTCATATCACCTAAGCGCGTATCAAACAGCTCCGTTGCTTTTAATAAATTGCCCGATAACACCCCAATTTGGTTTGCGCTATTACTCAGGTTTTGGCTACTTGTAGCAGATGACTCCGCAACCGTTTTAAGCTCCCCTATAACCTCTTTATGCTGTGTAATAACCGAGTCCATATGTGTTTGCGTACGTTTTACAGCATCAGTCATCGAGGTTAGCATTTGGTCTTGTTGTGCTAGCCACTTATCTAACTGCGTTTGTAATTGCTCACGATATTCTGAGTCACGCTTAGCCGCTTCAAGCTGTTGGCTGTTAATTAATGAACCAAACGTTTCTTCAAGCGTCTTTTGGCGCTGCTCAGTGCTTTGCATAAAGCTTTGTAAACTTGTTTCAAGGCCACTAGTAAACGCCAGTTGCTGCGCCGTTGTTTTTTCGTTTTGGCTAGAAAGCTCATTAACAAATCCACGGTTCGATTCGCCCATCGCGCTTTGTACTTCAGCCATAGAGTCAGAAAGCTTATTAAGCGTTTTCGATTGCTCAGTTAACCAACCACCTAATACCGACTGTAAATTATCTACATGGTTTGCTTCACGTGTTGCTTGCGATTCCTGTTGCGATTCAATAGCCGTAAATAACTTTTGCTCCATAAGCTGTTGGCGTTCTTCGCTTTTGCTAAGCATCGCTTCGAGTTGCTGGTTAAATTGCGATGATGCCCCCGCTTGTTGCTGGGCCATTAGCTCAGCTTGATTACTACTTTGTTCAAGCACTGCACTCATTTGCGCGCTCAGGCTACTTACTGCCTCATGCATTTGTTCAGTCGACTTTTGTATAAGCTCGCCTTGGCCTCTGCCCGCCGCTTGCATGCTCTCCGTAAAGTTACTAATTAAATGCTCCAGCACGCCGCTGGTTTGTTGGCTGGCATTACTGACTAACGACTGCATAGCAGGTGCCATTACATTGTTAAGTGCGTTAGTAAAAGCATCTTGCATGCTGTCACTCACACCCGAAATCGTCTCCTGTAATTTATTACCAATTCGCTCATGCAATTCCTTTAAAGCCTCACTGCTATCACTGGTATTTTTAGAAATATCAACAAGTGATTTTTCAGCAGGCAGACGCGGGTATAAAAAATCAATGCGGTGCTGTACAGCAGTAATATTTCGTATGATTAAACGCTCTGCTATTTTTTCAATAAAGTTGAGCAGTAAGCTTAAACCTACCCCCCATACAGAAGTAACAAAAGCAAAAGCAGCACCACTCATCATGCTGTTTATGCCAACTTTTAATACTTCTATGTCCTCACTGCCAATATTAATGTCGCGCAGGCCCATGGTTAAGCCCATAAAGGTACCTAACACACCAATTGCAGTCAAAAATGAAGGGGTGGCCGCTAATAATCGGTTAGATGTAAGGCCTGCAGACAGGGTTTTATGGTTAAAAAAGTGCTCCGCGTCCAAGGTATTATAAACACGTTGTAAGCGGTCGTCTTTTACTAAACTTTCACCGAATTCATGCCACAGGCTGTGCACTATTTTAGATTTTGACGCTTTAGCACGCTCGCTAATAGCCAAGCTATTATCATAAAGCGTGGTAATAGATTCACCATTAATAATGTGCCTAACTTGCTTTACTCGACTATTGCTCTTAACCGTAAGTATAATAATCGAGATAAAAGCAACAATAAACACGGCTATTAATGCAAGCCAAAACGATACCCCTAATACAGATTGCGGTATCAACCAATGCGATGGCATAAAATCCAACATATTTACTACTCCCTTAGTTTATTGGGTATTACTTAATTCTTTATAACTCGCCTGCGAAGGCTTTTTGGCTTAGTGAGTTAAAAAGGTCATCAATCTCATTCATTTCACCTTTTTCAAGTGAAGATGTAACTTTATCTTTAATTTCGATAAACTTATCCTGTAACGCGATTGTTGGATAGGGAAATTCAAGCTTATCTAAAATCCCTGTATTCATGTGTGTAAATGCTCCATCTGGCCCAGTTTTTAGTCTTCCAACTCGTCCTTTACAGTAATTCATCAAGTTTACAAAATACTCAGGTCTTAACTTCTCACCAAAGCGCACTCTAATTAAATTAGTGCTAATAATAGAATGCTCTGATTTAGAACGAACAACTCCCATTTTTCCGACAGTACCTGCCCTCGAAATGATAACATCCCCATCATCGACAGAATAAGCTTCCAAATCAGAATACTTACTCTCTGTAATCCACAATCTAGGCGAATCTGTAAACTTTCCGTTTAGAGATATGTTATCCATATTCCATACAGGCACACCATCTTCAACATATTCATACTTTTTTAAAGCACTGCCAAATGGTCCACATTTTGTACCACTTTTAGGATTAATATAAAAATTAGATAAAATGCTAAGTGGGAAGCCCTTCGGGTTGGTGACAGGATCGCCGAACATGTCTAGGAATACGCTGCGTAGGAAGTCGTCGGCGAGTTTGATGGCTTGTTGGCGTTTGCGGCGGATGGCATCGGCTTTATCTAAAATCGCAGCAATACGCTTTTGCTCGTCCAGTGGTGGTAGAGGGATTTCCCAATCACTTATAATCACTCTACTAACTTGTTTAAAAGTTGAACCTGTTCCTTTTGAGGCTAGTTGCTCTTTATTCGCTGTAATGAAATACCATAGATAATTCTTATCCAAATTTGCTTTAGGTCTTAAGCCTGCAACACCTCGCCCTAAACAATACTCGTCGTTACTCCAATTCAAATCACCAATTGTGGCTCGAATGCACAGTATTAAATCTTCTTTCTTAGAAAGCTTTGAAGCGGCAGTTGTAAATTTTTTTGGCTTTGGCGTCAATTCTCCAAAATCACCCGCACCAGCAATAAGTGCATGGCCTTCACCTTTTTCATTATAAGAACTACCAACGGGCGCTTGACCCATAATTATTTCACAACATTCAAAGAGCTTAACTAAAGGCCAACTCACAGCATGCCCTCCAGCTCTTTCAAATCAGCCAGTATTTCATTCTCTAAGCTCACTAGTTTGCCTAGTATCTCTTTTGGCGGATCGAAGCTTTCTTCTTCGTAGACCACTTCTTTATAGCGGTTGATTGAAAGGTCGTATTTATTGCTGGCTATGTCGTCTTTACTTACCCAAAACGACTTTTGAGTTTTATCATTGCTATCGCTTGTTGCCTGAGCTTTATCGCGAGCTTTAAATTCGCTGATTAAGCTTGGTAAATCGTTTGCTTTTATTGGCGTGCGCTTGTCATCCAGCGAAAAACCGTCGGCTTGTACGTCGTAAAACCATACATGATCAGTGCTGCCGGCTTTGGTAAATATAAGTATGGCGGTTGAAACGCCGGCGTAGGGTTTAAACACGCCACTTGGTAGTGAAATTACGGCTTCTAGCTGGTTGTTATCTACCAGCATTTGGCGCAGTTGTACGTGCGCTTTTGATGAGCCAAATAATACGCCGTCGGGCACGATAGTCGCAGATTGCCCGCCTACTTTTAACATGCGCTCAATAAGGGCTACAAACAGCAGCTCAGTTTTTTTAGTTTTTACTTTGCGTAATAACTCGGGGCACACGTCTTCTTCGTCTAGGCTGCCTTTAAATGGCGGGTTGGCGAGTATAATGTCGTAGCCTTCTTTAGCCTTTTGCGGGTAGTGCTCTTTAAAGTTTTGGCTTAGGGTATCTTGATAATGAATGCCCGGCTGTTTAATGCCGTGCATTACTAGGTTCATGGCGGCTACGCGTAGCATGGTGGCGTCAAAGTCAAAGCCGTTGAACATGTTTGTATCTATATGGGTGCGCTGCTCTGGGGTAATTAAATCACCTGAGTAAAGACAGTTTTCAAGCGGTTTGCCGCTGTCATCAAGCTGTATATTGCCATTTACGTCAAGCACGGGTTCGCGCTCGATGCCCTCTGCTGATGTGTATTTTTGTAATAGGTATTCGTAACTTACCGATAAAAAGCCACCGGTGCCGGTTGATGGGTCACAAATTTGGCTGGTGGTGCTTGGGTCCATCATTTCGACCATAGCGCGTATAATATGGCGCGGCGTTCTAAACTGACCGTTAATGCCTGCGGTGGTGAGTTTACTTAATAGATATTCGTACAAATCGCCTTTGGTGTCTGAGTTTTCAAGCGGTAGGTCGTTTACCATTTCAACCGCTTTTACCAATAAGCTTTGCTTTTGAATCATTAATTGCGCGTCTTTCATAAACTCATTAAATACCGCGCCTTCTGGCGATACGTCGTCTGAGGTTTTTGAAAAAAACGGGAATAGCTCATCTTTAACCAGTTTGTATAACTCTTCGGCCCCTAAATGGCGCAAGTTTTGCCAACGAATATGTTGCTCGGCGTCGCTAAAGCGGCGGTTAAATGGCTGCTTAGTACGGGCACTTCGTTTTTCGTCGGCTTGCTCGTTCATGTCGAGCATGCGGGCGTACATTAAAAAAGTAATTTGCTCTACTACGGTAAGCGGGTTAGTAATGCCGCCTGTCCAAAATTCTTCCCATAGTTTGTCGATTTTACTTTTTAAAGGTCCGGTTATCATTAATGTGTATCCTAGTTAGTGCTGCTAAAGCACGTAGTAAATTACGCGCTTATAAAATTAAAGGTGTATTTGCTTTTCAACGCTTTGGGCTTTGCTGCCAAGCTTTACGTCAAACTGCTTAATAAACTGCTCAATTACATCGGCTTGTTGCTGGCTAAATACGCCGTCGAGCCCCATATCGTGTATTTGTGTAAAGGGCGCATCGTAAAGCTGAGCTATTTCAATTGCGCCGTGGCGAATCAGGTGGTTTTTTAACATACCAATAAAGCGCTGTTGTTTAGCATTTACATGGGTGTGTATTTGCTGCACAAAGGTAGTAAAGCTCTGTTCTATGGCGTTTTTGTTCATGCCGACTATGGTACGCAATATTTTGTCGAGCGTCGCGGTTGATTCGGGAAAAAACTCTTTTAATGTGTTTAAATCAACACTTGGGTTTTGCGTATGCACTAACGAGCTTAATTGCGCTAAGTCGGCCTCGGTTACTTGTTCACCATTGCGAATTTTTTTAAGTACGCTGTCTGTCTCAAATAACGGGGTGAGTGTTTTTTCTACCTCTTGGCGGTATATTTGATAATCAATAGAGACTATTTTTGTAAGCCTATCAGCTTCGTGTATTTGGTTGGTGTCTTCTTTTATATCGAGTATAAAGTCACTTTTTGGCGGTGTTATGTCTTTATTACGCAGGTGTATAATACTGCGTAAATTAATGCGGCTTTGCTCAAGCGCTGCATGGGTTAAATACTGCCAATATTGCTCGGTTTGTATTTCTGCTATTGCAGGTGCTTTGCTACGCACTTCGTTCAAGTGCATTTGTAGCGATTCAACTTTGTTCATTACATTTTGTTTAGCTAAATCAATTTGGCTTTCATCGGTAATTAACAGCGTTTGAATGGTGGTTAGCTCAGAATCAAATTTATAGGCTTCACTTTGCCCCATAATATTACGCCATTGCATAAGCGGCGCTACTTCTTCTAGCAACGTTTGTACATCATCAGGAATAAACTGATTAAGGCGTTTTAGGTCTTTAAAGGTTTCGACCACTTGCCAGTTGTCGCGCACCGATATTGATTCCATTGGCAGTAAGCAAATATCGTCGTGAATTAATTTTATTGTTTGATCAAACACATCCATATTGGCTTTTTTAAGGGCGGTTTGTGCAAGGGTTACCCGCGCTTCAAATAGCTTTTGCAGTAACGATTTAGCTTGTTTTACGTCTTCTTCTTCTGGATTTTCATCAAAGTATTCAAAATTTGCCCAGTGGTCGAATATTAAAAAGTGAGTTTTGTGCTTACCTGGGCCATATAGGTTTTCGCATAAGCGTGTGCCACGGCCAATCATTTGCCAAAATTTTACTTTTGATTTTATGGGTTTGGCAAATACAAGGTTTACACATTCTGGTACGTCTATGCCGGTGTCGAGCATATCGACCGATACAGCTATGCGTACGCTGTTTTCGTCGCTTGATTTAAAGTCGTCTATTAGCTCTTCAGCACGTTCGTACTTTGAGTGAATTACGCGGCAAAAATTAGCACCATGCTGCGGGTAAAGCTCGCTAAACAGCTGCGCCATTAATTCGGCGTGGGCTATGTTACGGGCAAATACTATTGTTTTACCAGGTAGTTGGCCGTCTTTGTCCCGCAGGCCTTTTTCCATTAGGTTACGTAGTATTAGCCTGTTGGTGTCTTTATTTTTAATGGCTTCGTCTATTTGTTTTGCATCAAAGTCGAGCTCGTTCGGATCAATCCCTTGCTCTTCTAGTTGGGCTATTTGCTCATCAGTTAGGTTGTCTTTTTTAATGCCTTCGCGTAAAAACTGCGTGGTGTAACTTACAATTTTGTAAGGAACTAAGTTGCCTTGTTCTATGGCGTCTTCAAGCGGGTAATTGGCTGTTGGCATTTTGTAATCACAGCTAAATAAATCACAGGTTGAGCGCGATACCATTTCTACCGGCGTGGCGGTTAAGCCCACTTCTAGCGCGTCAAAGTATTTAAAAATATCGCCATAAATATTGTAAATTGAACGGTGCGATTCATCGGCTACTATTAGGTCAAAGTGACCTACGTCGTACTTGTTCATTATACGCAGCATGCCTGGGTAGGTTGCTATAAATACACGCGCACTCGCTGCGGTGTTTTTAGCGCTTTTGCCTACAATGTGTACTGGTTCGTTGGTAAATTCGGTAAAGGCATTACCCGCTTGTTTACGTAGCTCTTTTC
Organism: Pseudoalteromonas sp. SR41-7; assembly: GCF_014163935.1. Classification (NCBI taxonomy): domain Bacteria; kingdom Pseudomonadati; phylum Pseudomonadota; class Gammaproteobacteria; order Alteromonadales; family Pseudoalteromonadaceae; genus Pseudoalteromonas; species Pseudoalteromonas sp. SR41-7. Next base: position 371,920 of record NZ_JACJEF010000004.1, read on the forward strand.
GGTCACATAAAAATAATACGCGCTTAGCCCAACCTGCATCGAGCAGCCGTTTTGCAAGGGCGATAGATACGCGTGTTTTACCTGTGCCGGTTGCTTGCACAATAAGCGCTTTGCGGTGTTTGTCGCTAAAACGCTCACACACACGAGTTATGGTTTCCATTTGATACAAACGCCCTGCTACTGCGGTGTCTATTGGCGTGGTGTTTAGCTCTTTTTTAAGCGTGCGTTGCTTTATTAAGTACTGCAGGGAATCTTTTGAGTAGTAACCGTATAAACCTCGGCTGTTATAACCTTGCGCGTCGTCTAGAATTTTTATATCCCAACCGTTCGAGTAAAAAATAACGGGCCGTTGCCCAAATTGCTTTTCGAGCGCGTTGGCATAAAGCGTTGCTTGCTGGCGGCCTTTTTCGATATTTTCGCGGGTACGTTTGGCTTCTATTACAGCAAGTGGCTTTCCGTCGTCATCCCATAATACGTAATCAACATAGCCTATACCTGTTGTTGTAGGTTGATCTGTTACTTTTACTTCTTTGCCAACGTCTTCTGTTGATTTGTCGTCAAGTGCTACATTCCAACCTGCATTACGCAGGTCTAAGTCGATAATACGCTTACGGGTTTCATCTTCGTTAAAGTTAAAACTTGAGTTAACAATTTGCTCATTTCGCGTTTTAACCTGGTTAAGCTTTTCTGCATCAATAGTTTGTTTTAGTTTTGCTGTTTGCTGCTGGGCTTGTTTTTGTGCAAGCTCTGCGGCTTCTAGTTCGTCAAGTGCGCGTTTTAAACGGGCTTGATTTTCGGCTAGCTGCTGAGTGAGTTGCTTGTTCTTTTTAGCAAACTGGGCATCACTTTGATTAGTTGGCTGTGTTTGCTCAGGTGCTTTAAACTCTGGGCATTCTTGTTGCGTTCCATTGGCATAAGCCATAAACAAATAAGAGGCTACAAAGTAGCTTTCTTTTAATATCCAAATAGCTTGTTGTTGATCTACTTTGCCCTCATGCGCGGCTTGGTTGCCGCTTTTACGAATGGCATGGAGCTTATCGGTAATTAAACGCGGGACTGCACTGGTAAAGTCGTCAGCGGTGAGCTTATCGAAAATATTAGACGTTGGTAAAACAGGTAAGCGAAGTTCTTTATATAAGTAGCCTACTACTTTTTCGGCAAAGCAACGCAGCTTAACCAGTGAGCTTTGTGGATCGGTAATCGCATATTCTTCTGCAAAAGCGGCTAACTGGTGTAGCTCTGGCCACTTAGATTGAATGTGTTCAAAGTTCATTGATTGCTTCATTCCTGATTACTTCCTTATCAACTAATTTACCATGCGTTATTATTTTTATGCGTTTGCAAGCTTGCGAATATTAAGCCGTTATATTTATTTTTATATTATGTGTTACTGCACTTAACCAGTAGCTTGTTTCAAAGCTTTGGTTATTGGAGTCAATCGCTATTTTTTTAGCAAGCTCGTTGGGTAACGCCTTATTTATTTTACTCTTTATGCGGCTGCAAGTTTGCTGCACAAAGGTTTTTTCCATTACCTTTAAATTACTGTGAAAACCATCTCTAAAATCTTCGGGCTCTATGCCAAACGTATCGCGGAATATACGTAAATCACTACTATTTTGCTGTAAAAGCATGAGATATTCTTTGCTGTAACGCAAAGACTCTTCAAAATTACGACCCACAACTAGCTTTTTATGTTCACTTTGGCTGTATTGGTTTAACCATAAATAAAAGGCGGTTTCTTTTGCGGTAAGTTTAATTTCGATACCTGCAAAGGTGAGCGTTTTTGCTTTTGCGTTTACTTCAAGGGTTAAATCTTTTTTATGAGCTGAGTTTAAGCTTGCTACTGTTTGACTAAACGATGCACTTTGCATATTTGCAATGAGGGTTTCGTCGATAGATTGGCGCATTCGTACAAAGGGTATTTCGGCAAGGGTTACCTTTGCATTAATACAGTTTACTTGCGTGCCATTTTTACCATCAATAATGTGGTCGTAAGGTGTTGGGTAGTAAAAGTCTCTAACAAATTCAAATTCGTTATTCACAAATACATGACTGAGCGAATCTTGCTCACGGCCTAATAATGACATGGCATAGCCTAAATAAAACGCCATTGTTTTACGTCCACCCGCAATCGATGCATGAATACTAATATCGTTTTTATTGGTAAGTTCAAACACTTTACGCGTAATAAAGTCTGCCATGTAGGTTTGTTCTATTTCAGATTTAGCATCATTAATAGGTTGGCCTTTGTCATCTTCTATTAGCCATATGTTTTCATCGGGAAGTTTAATGTTGGGAAGTTTATAATCTGCTATTAGTTTAGCTAAATGACCTTGCTCAAATAATCCATTAGTAAGCATTGGCTTTGTGCTTTTTGTAGTAATAACAAAAATCTCTTCGGGAATAGGCTTACCCTGCTGATAAAGTGCAAAAAGAGTTTCGGTTAATACTTGTGGGCTTGCACCAGTAACTATTAGTAGTACATTCTTCATCAACGATCCTTTTGTATGAGGAATCTGCATAATACATAAATTACATAGTTAATGAAACTTGTTTAAGCTCAGTGAATTAGAGGCCTAATTACTTAGCTTTAAACTACTGTGTATAAACAACGATAGCTTTAATTTAATAACTCTTTAATCAACACAGAACCTAATTGCCGTGTATTAAATGGATTTCCGTTGCCATTTAATATTGAAACCCCTAACTCTTTAGCAATATCACGTAAGTAAGGCTTACTTGGTGTTACAAGCTCGTCATTTAAAAACACCTCTATGGTCCCGTTTTCAAGCTCTACCAATTTGTAGTTATTCCATGTTGCTTCTTTTACGTTTAGTAATATACGTGGTTTAAATGGTGGATTTATTAACTTGCTCATTGTAATACAGCTTTTACCCGTTGCTACATCACTCATTAGTAATCTAGCTTGCTCAACTGGCAGGTCTAACAAAGTTTCAACTTGCATTTCATCTGTATTGATTCTTAAAATAATTATGCGATCGACCAAGCCTAAGGTATTAGTGTTAAAGCTAATATGGCCGCCTGTATGCATCCTACCTGTTGTTTTAACTGATATACGCTCGCCTGTGCTTGATACTACATCATACCCCGCTTGGTTAACCTCTGTTGCCATACGTCCATTCGTTATAAGTGCAGCGTAGAGCTCCCCTATTCTACCGGTTAAATGTCTTAGCTCTGTTGCAGGCACATCCCAGCTTAACTCCCTTTCTAGCCAGCTCATTGCCTCACCAAGTGATTGAATGATTTGCATTTGTGTTAAAGCCATTTTATATCCTTATTTTTATTCTCTTCTAACCAACTTTTAAAAGGTGCTTATGCCCTGTTACCGACAGTGTACCCTGAGATGCTTTGCTTATATGGTCGCTCCACCAATTCATTAGCTCTCTGCGTTTTTCTATGTATTCAGCTCTATTATAAGCAGAACGAACTTGGTTTTTATCTACATGCGCAAGTGCGGCTTCTATCACATCTGGGTTAAACTCATGCTCATTTAATGTTGTACTTCCAAGCGAACGTAAGCCATGACTTACTAACCTACCTTCAAACCCCATACGTTTTAGAGCCATATTAGCTGTTTCATTGTTGATATGATTTCTGGGGTTTCTGTCTGACGGAAAAACAAACTCTCTGTGCCCTGAAATTGGTTTTATTGCCTCCAATAACTCTAAAGCCTGTTTTGATAAAGGAATGACATGCTCTCTGCGTTTTTTCATGCGTTCAGGGGGTATAGTCCAAAGTTTATTACCAAAATCGATTTCATCCCATCGAGTACCGGCAGCTTCACCAGGGCGCGTAAGTGTATGTAACTGCCATTCAATTAAAAAACGAGTTACGCGCTTAATTGATGCTATAGCAAGTGTTTGCATTAATTCAGGCAGCTCCTCTGGTTTTAACGAAGGCATGTTTTGTTTTTGCGGCTTTTTGAAAACCTCACTAATCCCTGCAAGTGGATTAGCATTAATGTAACCACTATTAACTGCGTGTATCATGATCTTTCTTAAATACAGGCATAGCCGCTTAACTGTCTCTAAGGTTCCTTTTGCTTCTATGGGTTTTAAAATCTTAATCACTTGTGGTGCATTAATTTTACCAATGGGGTATTTGCCAATAACCGATAAAATATGCTTGTTTAACGATCGCCAAATATCTTCACCATAGTCTTTGGTTAAACTTTGTTTTTTAACCTCAAACCACTCTAAAGCGACTTTATTTAGCGTTAACTCTTCTTGTGCTCGTTTAAAAGCTAAGGTTTCGTCTCTATGTTCTTTAGGGTCAGTCCCTAGAGCAACCAACTCCCTGGCTTCTTGCGCTAGCTTTCTAGCGTTAACAATAGATATATCGGGATACTTACCTAACCCCATGTTAATACGCTTTTTTGTAATTGGATGATAGTAGTTAAAGTTCCAGAGCTTAGAACCACTCTTTCTAACTTTTACTTGTAGGCCATTACCATCAGATAAAATAAGATCTTTATCCTCTGTTTTTGCTTTTTTGAGCGCTGTATCGGTAAGTTGCTTCGCTGATCTTGCCATAAAAAATGAACCCTACTCCAATTTAGTATTCTTTATTATGGCAGTTTATTAAAGGAATACCATATTAGATACTAAAGCTTTGAGCTTGGGTGAAACAGGATGGGACGAGGTAACACGCTAAGTTATTGATTTTATTTTATTGAAGGCACAAAAAAGGACGTCCTGAGACGTCCTGATATTGAATAATGGTGGAGGGAGAGGGATTCGAACCCTCGTTAGGGATAAACCTAAACACACTTTCCAGGCGTGCGCCTTCAGCCACTCAGCCATCCCTCCACGGTGCTGCAATTGTGTAATGCAACAGCGCGCTATAGTATGAAATAGACCCTTAAGGTGCAAGGCATTTTTAAATTTGGGCCTTTAAATGCTTACTAATCAAGCAACACTTACCTATAGGCACAAAAAAACGGCTAAATCTAAGACTTAACCGTTTTTAATTTATACTCTAAAAGTTACTTAGCCATGCTCGCAGTAAACTCAAGCATGCGATTTAAGGATTTAAGAGCGCCTTCGCGTAAATCCATATCAACGAATACTTCTTTGCCTTTAGGACTTATGAGGGCTTCTTCAATCGCTTTTAAGCCATTCATTGCCATCCAAGGGCAATGTGCGCAACTTTTACATGAAGCGCCCTCACCTGCCGTAGGAGCCGCAAAAAACTCTTTATCTGGACATAGTTGCTGCATTTTATAAAAGATGCCGCGATCGGTTGCTACAATAAACTTTTTATTGTCCATTGTTTGCGCAGCTTTAATTAATTGGCTCGTAGATCCAACCGAATCGGCAAGTGCAACAATTTCTGCTGGTGACTCAGGATGAACTAATACGCCTGCATCTGGGTGTAGCGCCTTCATATCTTTTAAGGCTTTAGTTTTAAATTCGTCATGTACGATACATGCACCATTCCACATAAGCATATCAGCACCGGTATTTTTTTGAATATAGCTACCAAGGTGCTTATCTGGGCCCCAAATGATTTTTTCGCCTTGCTCATCAAGGTGCTCTACTATTTCAAGTGCACATGATGAAGTTACAATCCAATCTGCACGTGCTTTAACAGCCGTAGAGGTGTTTGCATATACAACAACTTTACGATCTGGGTGCTGATCGCAAAACGCAGAGAACTCGTCTATCGGGCAGCCAATATCTAGCGAACACGTCGCTTCAAGTGTTGGCATTACAACCGTTTTATTTGGCGTTAAAATTTTGGCTGTTTCGCCCATAAATTTCACGCCTGCGACGATGATCATATCTGCATCATGACGTGCACCAAAACGCGCCATTTCTAGCGAGTCGGCAACGCAGCCGCCAGTTTCTTCAGCAAGTGCTTGAATTTCAGGATCGGTATAATAATGTGCAACAAGTACTGCATTTTTATCTTTTAGTAATTGTTTTATACGCGCTTTATATTCGCCTTGCTCGTCATTTGTTAACGGTGCTGGCTTAGGGGGGAAAATATAACCTTCAGGCATAATAGTTTGAGCTAGACTCATGTTCTCGACCACTTATCTACAGTGCATTAATTAGGGCGAATTATACGAGAATATAAACACAAATAACAGCAAACTAGTAAAGCTGTTTATAAAAAATAGAATGGGAATTTAAAAAAGAATATAAAGGAAAGTATTAGAGAGTGGTGGGTCATGATGGATTTGAACCATCGACCAATTGATTAAAAGTCAACTGCTCTACCAACTGAGCTAATGACCCGCTCTAATATAAATCTGCTTTGAAAAAAGCTACGTAAATCCGCCGATTAAAACTTTCATAGAATGGTGGGTTATGATGGATTTGAACCATCGACCAATTGATTAAAAGTCAACTGCTCTACCAACTGAGCTAATAACCCGCTCTATGCACTTATCCAATTAAGAATGAAGCTTACGTAAATCCGCCGATTGATGCCATACACTATTCACAAGGAATAAAGAATGGTGGGTCATGATGGATTTGAACCATCGACCAATTGATTAAAAGTCAACTGCTCTACCAACTGAGCTAATGACCCGCTCATGCGCTTATTCATTTTGAATAAACTTACGTAAATCCGCCGATTAAAACTACTCATAGAATGGTGGGTTATGATGGATTTGAACCATCGACCAATTGATTAAAAGTCAACTGCTCTACCAACTGAGCTAATAACCCGCTCTATGCACTTATTCAATTATGAATGAAGCTTACGTAAATCCGCCGATTGATGCCAAACGCTATTCACGAGGAATAAAGAATGGTGGGTTATGATGGATTTGAACCATCGACCAATTGATTAAAAGTCAACTGCTCTACCAACTGAGCTAATAACCCGCTCTATTGTTGCGTTTAAATGCAACCAACTACTTTACGTAAATCCGCCGATTGGAACCAGTCATTATTCACAAGGAATAAAGAATGGTGGGTTATGATGGATTTGAACCATCGACCAATTGATTAAAAGTCAACTGCTCTACCAACTGAGCTAATAACCCATTCCAGTTGCTAACTTATTACTAAGTTAAAGCTTACGTAAATCCGCCGATTGATGCCAAACCGTATTCACAAGGAATAAAGAATGGTGGGTCATGATGGATTTGAACCATCGACCAATTGATTAAAAGTCAACTGCTCTACCAACTGAGCTAATGACCCGCTCTGACGTTGCGTTTTATAACAACTTAGTATTGTACGTAAATCCGCCGATAAAAGACCATTCAAAGAATGGTGGGTTATGATGGATTTGAACCATCGACCAATTGATTAAAAGTCAACTGCTCTACCAACTGAGCTAATAACCCGCTCTTTTTGTCGCATTTCGAGTGGGGTAACCATTCGTTTGCTGCGGGCGCTTATAATACTTATTTATAAAATGAGTGCAACCGAAATTGTCTCTTTTTTTAAGTTTTTATGTCTAGATGCACAAAATTAAACCGTTTGTGCTCAAACTACATGCAAATCCAAGATTCTTCGAGAGTTTCCATGTAGTTTGCTCGCCTTAACTAGAAATTTAATCGCTGGTGAACTTTAGTTTCCCAAACGATCAGTTGCTAGTTTTGCAGCGGTAGTACTTGGGTATTGATTGATAAGATCGCTCAATATTTTTTGTGCTTGCGCCGCTGAACCTTGATCTTGTAAAAGTGTGCCTAACTTTAGCATTGCATCAGGGCGTTTATTAGAATTTGGAAATTCGTTAACAACCACTTTAAAATGCTCCACCGCTTTTACGCCATCATTTTTAATAGTAAGCAACTGCCCTAACCAATAATGCGCGTTAGACGCATATACAGAGTTTGGATAGGTAGTTAAAAACGTTTGAAATTCAGGAATCGCTTGATCATAACGTTTATCTTTCATTATTAACGCAACAGCACGCTCGTACGCTTCATTTTCAGATAAGTCACTGCTGTAGCTCTGTGCATCGTTTGGCTGCGCCTGATCGACTACTGGAGCTGCTGTTGGCTGTGTATAAGCCTGGCTAACGCGGTTTTCGATTTCTTGGTACAACTCACGCTGACGCTGCAGTACTTTTTCAAGCTTGTAGCTTTGCTCTTCTGTTACACCTCGAATTTGGCTTACTTCGTCTTGTAATAAGTTGAGCTGTTGTTGTAACTCTACTTGCAAAAAGTTACGCGACTGCATCATATTTTCAAGTGACGCTAATCGCTTCTCAATACTTGATTGTGAACTCGCAGCTTCTGAAACAGGAGCGGGAGCAGCCATTAACTGGGTGCTCCCGCTCAATATCATGGCTGCCAAAATAATTTTCGGCTTCATAATATCTCTTATCTTAGTAAACTAGTACCGCACGGCGGTTTTTAGCGAAAGCTGATTCAGTGCGAGACTTAACCATTGGCTTCTCTTCACCGTAGCTTACCACTGACATTTGGCTAGCTGAAACACCTAAGCTTAATAAGTATTTTTCAACTGCTTGGCCACGGTGCTCACCTAGTGCAATATTGTACTCTGGAGTACCGCGTTCATCTGCGTGGCCTTCAATTAGTACTTTAACTGATGAGTTTTGAACTAAAAACTCAGCATGTGCACGAAGTAAATCAGCGTATTTGCCTTCAACTGTCGCTTTATCAAAATCAAAGTAGATTACTTGCTCTTGGCGAAGTGCTTCGTACTTTTGACGAAGTTGCTCTTCTGCTTGTTGCTCAGGAGAGATTGTAGCTACTTCAACTGTATCAGTGTTAGTTGATTGCTCAACAACGCCTTGATTTGATTGGTTTGCAGCACCTTCATCAATATCTGAAGATGAGCTACAAGCTGCTAATGTCATTACTGGCACAGCAATTAGCAGGCCTTTAAGTATTTTGTTAAGTTGCATTGAGTAGATTCCTATTTTGAGTAAACCAGTAATATTACTGTAAGTATGGCGACCAAGCTGGTGCCTTTACTTGTCCGTCTAGCACAGGTAACCGTGCTTTAAAGCGGCCGTCCATCGATACTAGCGCAAGTACCTGTTTATTATTATGGAGCGTGCTGTATATAATCATCGAACCATTTGGCGCTATGCTCGGTGATTCATCTAGGCGTGTTCTCGTTAATACTTGAAACGCACCTGTAGCCAGCTCTTTCTTAGCAAGATGGTACTGCCCGTTGGTACGGTTAACCATCACTAATTCTTTTCCATCTGGTGTTATAGAACCAGCAAGGTTCATATCACCATCAAAGGTGAGTCGTTGTGACCTACCTGTTTTTAAATTTAACTTATAAATCTGAGCATTACCACCCCTTTCAGATGTAAACACAATATCTTGGCCATTAGGGTACCAAGATGGCTCAGTATCTATGCTACGATGATTTGTTAAGCGTGTTTCTTTACGTGTAGCAAGGTCAAGCATGTAAACTTCTGTCGCACCCGTCTTATCCTTAGAAAGCACTAATAATAGCTTTTTACCATCTGGCGAAAACTGCGGTGCACCATTAATACCACGGTAGCTTGCTATTATTTCACGCTTACCTGTGTATATATCTTGAATGTAAATTTGGCTTTGACGGTTTTCAAACGTTACATACGCTAGTTTAGTACCATTTGGTGACCATGCTGGCGACATTAATGGTTCTTTTGAACGAAGTAATACCTGTTCGTTAAAACCATCGTAATCAGCAACGACTAGTTGATAAGGTTTAGGCTCGTTATCACGTACTATTACATATGCAATTTTAGTTAAAAACGCGCCCTTTTCACCCGTTAGCTTTTCATAAATAACATCACTAATGCGGTGTGAATAACGACGAAAACCACTCTCGCCAATAACACTTTCACGCGCTTCTAAAATATGATCTTGGCTTTTAACTAACTTACCGTTACTCATCATTTGCGTATTGCCACCGGTAATTTGGCCGCGAATCACATCAACTAACTCATAACGAACTAAATAACGCCCATCAGTTTGTTGTTCAACCTCACCAACAAGAACAGCTTCAACACCTTTATTAACCCAAGACGCATAATCAATTTCGCCATCTTTACTTGGCTGTTGCGGCATTTGCGCCACATCAACAGGTTTAAACTTACCACTGCGCATTAAATCGGCAGCAATAACACCACTTAGCTTTTCAGGAATTGGACCAACACCTTGGTATTTAAAAGGTACAATGGCAATAGGCCTTGCACCGTCTACACCTTCTGTTATTACAATTTCAAGCGCTGCATTAGCAACACCCGTAAACCCAAACAGTAAAACTAAATAGGCTATTTTTATTTTGTTGAACATATCATTCCTTTAAAATTCTGGCTTGATTGTTAAATTAATATTCTTAAGTTTTTCGAATACGTCTTTATCTTTAGATACCGGTAATGTGTCAGCCATGCGCACTGCTCTTAATGCAGCTTCACATACTAACTTGTCGCCACCTAATGATTTAACTTGCGTTACTAAACCATTAAAGCCCAAACGAATATTAACTCGGCACTGTTGGTTTTTCATTTTTTCATCAATCAGTAAGTTTTGCTGAATACGCGCCATAATTAATGCACGGTACTTATCAACTTCGCTCACCACTTGTTGCTGACGTATTTTACTACGGGCAGCCTGCTCTTTGGCAAGTTGCTCTTGTAACATTTGCTCTTGCATTGCTTGCTGGCGTTTACGTTCGGCTTCAGCAGCACGCTCTTTTGCTTCCTCTTCACGCTTTTTGCGCTCAGCTTCTGCTTTTTTAAGCGCTTCTTCTTCAGCTTTGCGTTTGTCAGCTGCTGCTTTTGCTG
>NZ_JACJEF010000050.1:0-344 GCF_014163935.1 Pseudoalteromonas sp. SR41-7
CGAAACCAGCTTTACCAAAGACACTACAGTTGCAATAACAGTTGATATCAACGATACAAACGATGACGTAATTAACGGCAATGATGAAAACGTAAACGTTGAAATTACAGGTACCACAACGGGTGTTGAAGACAACCAAACGGTAACAGTGGTAGTAACAGATGAAGCCGGTAATGAGCGCAGCTTTGAAGCCACCGTTACCAATAATACTTACACAATTACCGGTGCAAACTTATCAGGTCTTAACGATGGCGAATTAACTGCCACAGCCACAGTCAGTGATGAAGCTGGCAATACAGCAACCGCTACAGACACCGCCATTCACGATAAAACAGCCGTAACCA
>NZ_JACJEF010000051.1:0-344 GCF_014163935.1 Pseudoalteromonas sp. SR41-7
TTCTCATTTTCTTCTCTTTCACTTCTCCTTGTGAATAATATTTTAAGTACTGTTATTCACAAGAAGGTTTAGAGGCGCTGCGCTTTTAGAGTAAGTGATTGTATAAAATAGTATTCAAATACGAGCAAGCACTGGTTTTTACCTTCTCATTTTCTTCTCTTTCACTTCTCCTTGTGAGTAATATTTTTAAGTACTGTTATTCACAAGGAGGTTTAGAGGCGCTGCGCTTTTAGAGTAAGTGATTGTATAAAAAGAGTATTCAAATACGAGCAAGCACTGGTTTTTACCTTCTCATTTTCTTCTCTTTCACTTCTCCTTGTGAGTAATATTTTTAAGTACTGTTA
>NZ_JACJEF010000052.1:0-325 GCF_014163935.1 Pseudoalteromonas sp. SR41-7
TGAAGCCTGGTAATGTCCTACTTTCACATAGCAAATGCTACACTATCATCGGCGCTGTTTCGTTTCACTACTGAGTTCGGCATGGAGTCAGGTGGGTCCAAAACGCTATTGTCACCAAGCAAATTAGGGCGTTAATTCGTATATCTACGCATTAACTGAATTTGGAAAATATCTGATAATATTTTTTAAGTCTTTCAGTAAATATCTACTTTAGTCATATTAACTTCTGTCTAAACTGTCGCATAAAACGCGTTTGGCGTTGTATGGTTAAGCCTCACGGGTAATTAGTACAAGTTAGCTTAATGGCTCACACCACTTCCACATC
>NZ_JACJEF010000053.1:0-324 GCF_014163935.1 Pseudoalteromonas sp. SR41-7
ATTAACGTTTTACGTTGATTGATTGGTATCTACTTTAGTATTCAATATTAACTTCTGGCGAAGTTAAACTGTCACAAAACAAAGACCCGTTTGGGTTGTATGGTTAAGTGACTAAGCGTACACGGTGGATGCCTTGGCAGTTGGAGGCGATGAAGGACGTATTAACTTGCGATAAGCCTAGTCAAGCTAGTAAAAAGCGCTTGAGACTAGGATTTCCGAATGGGGAAACCCACCTGCTTGCAGGTATCGTTAACTGAATACATAGGTTAACGAGGCGAACGCGGAGAACTGAAACATCTAAGTACCCGTAGGAAAAGAAATCAA
>NZ_JACJEF010000054.1:0-315 GCF_014163935.1 Pseudoalteromonas sp. SR41-7
TAATGGAGCTGGGTGACTTAAACAGCGATGGCATAAACGAAGTTGCTTTATTGGGTATAAATATTAACTCAGGCAAATACCAGCTAGTAATAAAAGATGGACGTGCAACCACAGAATATGGACGTTTAACACTAGAGGGTAACTTCGCTGATTTAACCATAAGCTCATACGATGCAAACAGCGATGGGCAGGCTGACATTATTGTTAACGGTGTTGATGCTGGAACATTAAGCCGCAGCAGTATTATTTACAGTGGCGAGGGTTTAGGATTGCTAAGCACAACCATTCACTAAGCTGATATTTAAATAGGTAAAA
>NZ_JACJEF010000055.1:0-294 GCF_014163935.1 Pseudoalteromonas sp. SR41-7
AAACGAGTCTAAAAATTCAGTTGTCCTAGTGACACATTTATGTGTCCCCATCGTCTAGAGGCCTAGGACACCGCCCTTTCACGGCGGTAACAGGGGTTCGAATCCCCTTGGGGACGCCACTTACTTATTTTTAATAGGGAAGTGTAGTGTTATTAAGAAAGCTCGTCTGAAACGAGTCTAAAAATTCAGTTGTCCTAGTGACACATTTATGTGTCCCCATCGTCTAGAGGCCTAGGACACCGCCCTTTCACGGCGGTAACAGGGGTTCGAATCCCCTTGGGGACGCCACTTACT
>NZ_JACJEF010000056.1:0-278 GCF_014163935.1 Pseudoalteromonas sp. SR41-7
ACGTGAGCGAGCTCTACGTTTACCGCCAAAGTTTAACTGTGGGTTTAATTTGTAGACGCGAAGCTTGCTTGCGTGACGGGCAAAGCCCGTAAGATTTATTCACAATGAGGTTATGAGGCGCTGCGTTTTTAGAGGCAGTGATAGATAAAAAAGATTGTTGGTTTTATGTTTGCTCATTTACTCCTTATTCGCTTCTCTTTGTGAATAGAGTTTTATTTAAGTAATTAAAAGCTATGCTTTTCACGTGAGCGAGCTCTACGTTTACCGCCAAAGTTTAA
>NZ_JACJEF010000057.1:0-271 GCF_014163935.1 Pseudoalteromonas sp. SR41-7
AAACGAGTCTAAAAATTCAGTTGTCCTAGTGACACATTTATGTGTCCCCATCGTCTAGAGGCCTAGGACACCGCCCTTTCACGGCGGTAACAGGGGTTCGAATCCCCTTGGGGACGCCACTTACTATTTTAAGTATTGTGTAAAGCAGTGTGACACCGCACTCTCTATGCACGACGTTATCAAGAGTACTAATCTCTTGGGGACGCCACTTACTTATTTTAATAGGGAAGTGTAGTGTTATTAAGAAAGCTCGCCTGAAACGAGTCTAAAA
>NZ_JACJEF010000058.1:0-264 GCF_014163935.1 Pseudoalteromonas sp. SR41-7
TGTTCTTCGGAATAACTAATTAATATGCTCTTTAAAAATTTGGAAAAGCTGATAATAAAATTCTGATAGATACTTTGTATTTATCAAGAGTTTTCAAAAGTAAAAAAAGAATGGTAGCAGTACCATTCAGTGCCATTTAATTAACGTTTTACGTTGATTGATTGGTATCTACTTTAGTATTCAATATTAACTTCTGGCGAAGTTAAACTGTCACAAAACAAAGACCCGTTTGGGTTGTATGGTTAAGTGACTAAGCGTACACGG
>NZ_JACJEF010000059.1:0-251 GCF_014163935.1 Pseudoalteromonas sp. SR41-7
TGATTCATGACTGGGGTGAAGTCGTAACAAGGTAGCCCTAGGGGAACCTGGGGCTGGATCACCTCCTTATACGATTTAGAACTTATTTGTTCGTAGTGTCCACACAGATGATTGTTAATTAGTGCTTGTTCTTCGGAATAACTAATTAATATGCTCTTTAAAAATTTGGAAAAGCTGATAATAAAATTCTGATAGATACTTTGTATTTATCAAGAGTTTTCAAAAGTAAAAAAAGAATGGTAGCAGTACCA